>JADLDQ010000073.1 GCA_020846575.1 Burkholderiales bacterium | reverse complement strand
TTGAACGCCAGACCGACCCAGAACAGCTCCACCTGGAACTGCGCGGCGAAAGCAACCAGTCCCGTCGCCCCGAGCACCGGGGCGGCGTTGGCGAGGTAGTGCGCGCAGCAGGACACCATCGCCGCGGTCGAGGTGGTGCCCGAGGCGGCGACGACGGCGCCGGCCTGCCTTGCGCGGCTTACGACCTCGCGCAGGCGCACGAACAGGGCAACCTGCAGGCCGAAGCCCGCCGCGAGGGGCACGATGTACATCCAGAACTCGGCGATCTGCTCGGTTGTGAAGGTCCAGCCCGAGACCAGGGTCAGCGCCACCACGTAGATCGCGAGCAGGACGGCAAAGGCAAGCACCCCATAGCCTGCGGGGCGAACGTTGACGGTCGTGGCAAGCATGGTCGCGGCCCCTATTTCAGCTTCCAGCGGAAGACGCGCGGCGCAGGCTCGCCCGCGCGCCGGATCTGCAGCTCGAGCGCGTCCCCGCGCTCGCCCAGACCCTTGAAGCGCAGCACGCCCGAGCGGTGATGGCCGCCCGCCGGCGCGCCGTCCCATGCAAGTGGAGCGTGCCGGACGCCGCGCGAGTCAACGAGCGACGCGGTCTTCGCGAGATCGTCGCTCAGCTCCTGGCTGTGCGTTTCGAGGACGACGGTGAATTCCCATACCGCGGCTTCGGCGGCGATGTTCCTGGGCGTCACCTTCACGGTGACGCCCGCTTGCGCGCTGGAGCGCGTGCCGAGTTCCGCGGTCGTGGCCGGTGCCGAAGCGATCAGCAGCGGCACGAAGAACAGCAGGCTGACGAGGGTGTTCACGGACAATGCTCCTTTCACAAGCGTTTGGGGCCGGCGATGCGGTGCTCGAACTCGGCGCTCTCGGCCCCGGCGACGCCCGGGCGCCTCACTTCGAAGCGGATCTCGTGGACGCCCGGGGCGCCCACCGGCACGAAGGCGCCGAAGCTCGGTTTGGCGGCGATATCCATGGGCTCGAGCGCCTTGGTCGTGCTCGCCCCGCCGGCACGGGTGATGTGCACCATCACCTCCGCCCTGGCGATGGGCTCGCCGCTCGCCGCGTCGAAGATCGCGAGCGCCAGGTGGCTGCGGTCCTTGCGCGCGTCGGCCGGATGCATGCGGCGCTCTGCGTGCGACTGCGGGTGCGAGAGCACCATTTCCGAGGGCACGAGGCCGTAGTGAAACAGCAGACCCGACGCCTGCCGTTGCGCGTGAGCGGGCTGCGCCGACGCCGCCGGCGAAGCGGCACCGAGGAGCACGGCGCAGATCGCGGCCAGGCCCCTGCGTGCGTTCACGTCCTGCTCCGCGGACACAGGCGCTCGATGAGCCAGCCGAACAGCGCGCCGAGCGCGAAGGTCCAGACCACCATAACGAGCAAGGCATACGCGAACGAGCCGAAGTCGAAGGGCGCCGGGCCGCGCGCCAGCTTGCCGAAATCCAGGCCGTGGAACAGCGCGTTCATGAACTGCATTGCCGCATCCGGCCACGCGCGAAACGCGAGCGCACAGACAGCCGATGCCGGCCGTGATGGCGAGCGCCACGCCCGTGGCGATGGCGCCGTTGAAATTCGAGGTGCCGCTTGTCAAGATGGACTCCTTGCCCTGCGTTGCTGCGAGGCGCACTGCGTGGCCGCGCGCACCGGCGGCGCGCGCGGCTAGCCCTGCAAGGAAGGAGTCTCAGCGCTGGATGCGCGCTGTACGGGCGAAGTACGAGAGAACAATTCCGGGCGGACCGCCCGGCAACGGGCTTGGCGCGTGCAGCGTAAGTTGCGTTGTGGGCTCACGCACCCGAAACGCTGCGCCCTGCGCGCTTGGTGTCGAATGAGCGGCACTGGGCGCCGGCGCGGGCGGCGCGCTCGCCTCGGGCGCAGGGCAGCACGGCTCGGCGTCTTGCCCGCCCGAGGTCGGCGCGTCGCCGGACAGCAGGACGGTGCCGCCGTGCAACGTCGGCGAGGGTGCTTCAAACGCAGCGCAGACGGGCTGCGCCAGGACGAAGAGTGCCGCGATCAGGGCCAGGCTTGCGCTCGCCCTGCGCGTCGCCTCCAACCAGCGGAAGATGGCGGCACTCATACCGGAACATAGTGGCCCATTGCCGCGCGCCAATCTTGACCCAAGTCAAGCCGGGCGTCCGTCACGGCGCCCGTCGCGGCGGGCTTCACCGCGGGCTCACTGGGCGGGTTCGATGCAGTACGCGAAGCGGGGCGAACTCAAGCGCCAGTTTCCGGTGCACCGGCAGGTGATGCCGGCTTCGCCGGCGGATTGATTCACTTGATCGTTGTTCGGCCCCAGCGTTACGGCGGGCATCCTCAAGCCTGACGATCTCGCGGGCGACCGCAGCGACCCTGTCTTCATCCGTCAGTCGATGCTCGTGCCGCCGCGCAGCGAAGCGGTACGCGAGCTGATATCCGCCTTCTTCGATCTCCTGCGCGAGGAGCGCGAAGCATCCGTGCGGGTCGTTCTCGGTCACTTCCTTCTTGTGAATATCCATCCGTACTCCGACGGCAACGGGCGGATGGGCCGGTTCCTCATGAACGCCATGCTGGCCCCCGGCGGCTATCCGTGGACTGTCATTCCGCTCGCCCGGCGCACGCGCTGCATGAACGCTCTTGAGGCTGCAAGCGCGGGACGGGACATTCGGCCTTTCGCGGAGCTGCTCGCCCTGCTTGTCGCCCGGCGCCGGCGTCGGTCGCGATCATCGGTGGCGACGGGCCCGGGCATGCCCTACTTCTTCTCCCGCTCTTTGTTTTCGTCTTCCTCGATCTTCATCAGCGCGCGGATACCCGCCCCGACGGTCGGCCAGCCGCCCGGGACCAGCGTCGCCTCCATCGCTTCAAATGCCTCCTGCTTGGTCGCGCCCAGCCGGATGGCGCGCTTCAAATGCTCGTAGACCGCCGGATCAAAACCCCGGAAAGCCAATATGCCGGCGACGATCAGCTCCTTGTACTTCGCCGGAAACACCTTGCCGTCGTTCAAAGTCGCGCTGTACAGCTTGTCGTAGGCCTCGATGAAATCGATATCCTGGGTCGCCGCGTAGGCCATGGACGCCGGCATGTAGCCACGCTGCTTCTTCGCCGCCTCGATGTAGTCCCGTGCTCGCTTGTCCTGTTCCTCGCTTGCCATGCTGTCGACTCCTCTATCAGCGGCGGTCCTCGGCCGTCTTTCCTTGCCGCTGCGCAGGCAGACGGGGGACCCATTTGTAGACGTGCTTGGAGTTCTTCCAGAAGAACTTGCGGCTCGCTTCCTCGCCCTTCTCGGCGAAGTAGCGGCGCACGATACGAAGTCCGTGGCCGATGAAGTCGCCCGCGTGCTCGCAGACCGGCCAGTCGCTGCCGTAAAAGAGGCGGTCCTCGCCGAATATGTTCCACAGCGTGTCGAGCGTGGGACGGTAGAAGCTGAACGCCTCCGTAGCCCGCTCAGCGTCCGCCCGCGTCGTCGCCCGCTCCATGAGCCCGGACACTTTGATATAGAGGTTCGGGTGCTTGGCCATGCGCTTGAACAGCGCCTCCCACTGCGCGTTCACCGGGTTCCCGTCTATCGCCATGCCGCCGATATGCTCCACGACGATGCGAAGTTCGGGTACGCGTTCGGCAATGGTGAACATGCTCTCCAGGCTCTTTGTCGTGCCCGTGTAGATGGCCTGCATGGCCCTCGGTCCGCCGAAAAAGCCCGGGCACACGCGCAGCAGGTCCAGCTGCAGGTCTCTGGCGGCGAGCTTGCGCAGGTTGGCGATGCAATCGTCCTTGTCGACCTCCTCGATGTCGCGTCCTATGTAGCATATGCCGCGGAAAAGGGGATTCGCCGACAGCCGCTCGAGCTCCGACTGGAACTCCGGCCCGCGCTTGATCGCTCCGCACACGCCGACGATGAGCGGCTCCGTGGCGGCGAGGGCAAGCGCATCCTCGTTTTCCGCCAGGCGCAGGATGGTGCCGACCACGCCTTCGGGCGCGGCGAGAATGCGGTAATCGTCGGGCGCTTTGCCCTTCGGGATGTCGACGTTCCAGAAATGCTGATGCGTATCGATGATCATCTTCCGAGCCTCGTCTGCGTTGATGCGTTCATTGCGGCGGAATCTTCGCTTCCTTGACGATCTTCGCGTACTTCGCGATGTCGGCCTTGAGCACGTCCATGAGGTGCTCGGGCGTGGATCCTGCGCCTTCTATCCCCGCCGGAAGCAGCTTCTCCCTGACGAATTGAGGATCCCTGGCGATGCGGTTGAATTCGGCATTCAGCCGATTTACGACCGGAAGCGGCGTTCCGGCCGGAGCGAACACGCCGAACCAGGAGTCGAGCGCGAAGCCCTTGAGGCCCGACTCGGAAATGGTCGGCAGGTCGGGCAGGATCTGCGTGCGCGTCGAGCCCACCATGCCGAGCACGCGGAACTTCCCGGAGCGGATGTGCGGAAGCATCGGGGTGACGGGTCCGAACGTCGAGAACAGCTCGCCGCTCAACATGGCCTGCACCACGGGGTTTGCACCTTTATAAGGCACGTGCAGGATGTCGATGCCCGCCATGGACTTCATCAGCTCGCCCGCGAAATGCAGCGGCGAGCCGATCCCGGAGCTGCCGAAAGTCACCTTCCCCGGATTCGCCTTGGCGTAGGCAATGTATTCCTGAACGTTCCCCATCGGCGCATCGGCACGCACCGCAAGCGCAAAGAACGATACCGCCACGAGGCTGACGGGATCGAAGGACTTGACCGGATCGAACGGCAGCTTCGCCATCACGTTCGGCATGATGGCGTGGGTCGATGCCGACATCACGATCGTGTGGCCGTCCGGCGCTTGCCTCGCGGTGTGGTCGAGCCCCACCACGAGTGCGGCTCCGGCACGGTTCTCCACGATGACCGGCTGCCCCATGCCGGCGGAAAGGCGCTCCGCGAACGCACGGGTCACGTAGTCGAACGTGCCCGCCGGAGGCTGCGGCGAGATGAAGCGAATGGGCCTGGACGGATAAGGCTGCGCGAGCCCAAGGTCTGCCGCTGCCGCCATCGCTCCTGCGGCCAGAACGAGTGCGAAAGCGCGGGCGCCGATGAGTGCCATGTCAGTTCCTCTCCTCTACCGGACATGGCGGCGGCTATCATATTCATCGGCTGTCGCGAGTCCGGCTTGACTTGAGATCAATTACTATTCTGACCGGTAGAGTAACAGATGTTCGCCTCTGCAACGCCTATTCGGTCTTCACGTTTGCAGTCACCACGGGAATCCATCCGAAGGAGGAGCAGGAATGAACTCGATCGCTGTTCGCGTCGTGTTCCTGATGCTCGGTGCGCTCTGCGCGGCTGCGGCCGGTGCGCAGGCCTTTCCGAGCAAACCGATCCGTATCATCGTGCCTTACGGACCGGGCGGCACCACCGATGCCGTTGCGCGAGCCGTGCTTGCGCTGATCAACGAATCGACCGGCCAACCGGTCATCATCGAACATCGGCCGGGCGCCGGTACCGTGGTCGGGATGAGAGCCTGCGCCAAGGCCACGCCGGACGGGCACACGGTGTGCATCACCGTTCCGGACAGCCTCTCGTACAACCCTCATCTTTTCACTGACGTGCAGTACGATCCCGAGAACGATTTCACGCCGATCACCAACCTCGCGTTCACGAGCAATCTCCTGGTGGCGAGCGCCAGGGCGCCGTTCAATACGTTCAAGGAAATGATCGCGCACGCCAAGGCGAAGCCTGGATCCCTCAACTGGGGCACGTGGGGCGCTGCCACGCTGCCCGATATCTATCTTCGGTGGGTGCGCCACAGGGCGGGCGTCGACATCGCGGCCGTTCCCTACAAGGGACTGGCACCCGTGGTGGCGGCCATGTACTCCGGCGAGGTGGACGTTACCTATATCGGCTTCGGCACCGCGCTGCCCCAGATCAAGGCAGGCAAGCTCAAACCCATCGTGACCGTGGGTAATCGCCGCTCGGTTCACATGCCCGAGCTGCCAACGCTGGCGGAGGAAGGCGGCGACCCGGACCTCACCAGCTACTTCGGTGTCTTCGGCCCGTCCAGGCTGCCGCCCGCCGTGCTTGAGCGGCTCAATCGGGAGTTCGCGACGGCCATCCGGTCGCCGCGGCTGCAGGAGTTTCGCCGCTCGTACACGCTCGAAGCCGTCGGCAACTCGGCCACCGAATTCGCGCAGTTCGTCAGGGCGGATCGCGCGAACGCCGGCAGGCTCTTCAAGTCCATCGGCATAAGACCCACGAATGTGCCGTTCTAGCCGCCCGACCCGAAGCCCTTGTCCGAGTCTGCCGTGAGCAAGTACGTCGGCCGATCGATGCCGCGCGTGGAGGACGCGCGCTTTCTTCAAGGGCTGGGTCGCTATACGGACGACATCGTGCTGCCGGGCCAGATCTACGCTGCGTTCGTACGCTCACCTCACGCACATGCGGCGATCCTCGCCCTGGACACGGCGCCGGCAGTACACGCGCCGGGAGTCGTCGCGGTTCTCACCGGGGCGGATTACGTCGCCGACGGGCTGGAAGGCGTGCGGCACATGCCGAACCCCGCGGATCCCGTGGATGTCTCGCAACGAGCCTTCGTCGCGCCCCAAGGCGAGTCGATCGTCGATCTTGCGTATTGGCCGCTGGCGACGCACCGCGTGCGGCACGTGGGCGAACCGGTGGCGCTCGTCGCGGCCACCAGCGCAGCCGCGGCCCGCGACGCCGCAGAGCTCGTGGAAATCCGGTATGAAGAGCTGCCCGCCGTGGTCTCGCCCGTCGAAGCGATGGCCGAAGGGGCGCCGCAGTTGTGGGACGAAGTACCGCGAAATCTCTGCTTCTCGCTTGCCTGCGGGGATGCGCACGGGACGGAGCGCGCCCTCGCGAGCGCCGCGCACGTCATCCGGCACGAGTTCATCCACAATCGCGTCGCGAGCTGCCACCTGGAGCCGCGCGCGGCGCTCGGCAGCTACGACGAAGAACGCGGCCTGTACACCCTCATCACTGGCAACCAGGGCGTTTTCCCGCAGAAGCTGGCGCTCGCGGCCGCCCTGAAGCTGCCGGCCGAGCGCGTCCGGGTCGTTTGTCCCGATGTCGGCGGCGCGTTCGGAACGCGCTCGAATCTTTATCCGGAACAGGTGGCCGTGGTGTGGGCCGCGAAGCGCCTCGGACGGCCGGTGAAGTGGACCGCGGATCGCAGCGAGGCCTTCCAGTCCGACTATCAGGGACGCGATGCCGTGGTGCGCGCCGCGCTGGCGCTCGACCGCAAGGGCGTCATCCAGGCCTACCGGCTGGAGTGGTTCGGCAACATCGGATCGCGCACGGTCGCTTACGTCGCTCTGGCCAATGGAAGGCGGATTCCGGCGAGCGTCTACCACGTGCCCGTGGCCTGCGTGCGTTCCCATGCCGTGCTGACCAACACGCTTCCCACGGCCCCTTATCGCGGCTCGGGACGGCCCGAGGCGATTCACATGCTCGAACGCCTGCTCGACATGGCCGCGCGCGAGCTGGGCATCGAGCGCACCGCAATTCGCCGGCGCAACATGGTGACCAAGGACATGATGCCGTATCGCAGCGTCATGGACATCGTCTACGACAGCGGCGACTTCCACGCTTACATGGAACAGGTGCTGGCAGCCTCCGAATGGAACGGCTTTGCTGCCCGCAAGGCTGAAGCGCGAGCCCGCGGCAGGCTGGCCGGCATAGGCGTGGCGAATCACATTTCGGGGCCCGTCGGCGCCCCGTTCGAGCGCACGGGTGTCCGGGTGCTCGGGACGGGAACGGTGGAAGTCACGCTCGGCACGCAGTCCAGCGGACAGGGCCACGAGACCAGCTTCGCGCAGATCATGGCCGATGCGCTGGGCGTGCCGTTCGGATCCGTGAAGATACGCTACGGCGACACCGATTTCGTCACGCTGGGCGGCGGTACGCATTCGGAGCGCTCGCTGCGCATCTGCGGCACGTTGATCCTTCGTGCGGCAGAGCAGATCGTGGAACGGGGTCGTGCCGCCGCTGCATTGATCCTCGAAGCGGCGGCGCAAGACGTCGTCTACGAAGCGCCCGTCTTTCGCATCCAGGGAACCGACAGGACGGTCGGCCTGTTTGAGGTAGCGGCCGCCATCGAGTCGCCAACAGGTGCCGGAAAGTACGCTGACCCGTTGCAAGCCCTGCAAGCGAGCATCGATTTCCAGGGCCGCATCCCCGCGTATCCGGCTGGCGCCGCGGTCTGCGAGCTGGAAGTGGATCCGGCCACGGGCGCGGTAGAGATAACTCGCTATACCACGGTCGATGACGCCGGACAGCCGATCAATCCCATGCTCATCACCGGCCAGACCCATGGCGGCATCGCGCAAGGCGTCGGCCAGGCTCTCTACGAGGGCATCGTGTACGACGGCGAATCGGGGCAGGTCCTGACCGGCTCCTTTGCCGACTACTGCTTGTGCCGCGCGGACAGCCTGCCTGCTTTCAGCGTCGGACAGGCCGAACACCCGACCGAAGGCAACCCTCTGCGCATCAAGGGCGGCGCGGAAGCAGGCATCATGCCCGCGACGGCAGCCGTCATCAACGCGCTCTGCGATGCACTTGCCGAGGCGGGCGTCGACGATGTCCCCATGCCCGCCACGCCGGCCTTGATACGGAAGACCCTGTCGGCGGGCTGATGCCCTCCGGCCGATCAAACGCAAACCAATGACATCAAGGACGCCCATGGGACAGGAACCGTTCGAATTTCTGTTTCGGCGCGCCAAGGCGCCCGAGGAAATCCTCAAGGTGCCGCGTGGCTATCGTGCCAGCCGCGAAGACGGGATGCTGATCGAGCGCGACGTGGACGTGGCCATGCGCGACGGCGTGCGCATATATATCGACGTTTTCCGTCCGGAGAATTTCTCCCGGGAATTGCCGGCGCTGATCGCCTGGGGGCCATATGGCAAGAGCTCCCCGCGCGGCACTTATGCGCGCTTCCACGACAACGGCGGCGTCAGGCCCGAGTGGATCTCGCGCCACGCCGGCTTCGAAGCGCCCGACCCCCTGTACTGGGCGCGGCACGGCTACGCCGTCATCTATGCCGATCCGCGCGGCACCTGGCATTCGGAAGGCCGGGCGACGTTCTGGTCGAGCGACGAGGCGCAGGACTACTACGACCTGATCGAATGGGCGGCGCGGCAGCCGTGGAGCAACGGCAAGGTCGGCTGCTCGGGCGTCTCCTACCTCGCGATCATGCAGTGGCAAGTGGCGGCCCTGCGTCCGCCGCACCTTGCGGCCATCAATCCGTGGGAAGGCTACAGCGATTCGTATCGGGAGCGCGCCAAGCACGGCGGCATTCCGGAAAACCTGTTCATGCCCCAATGGCTCGAACGCTCGATCTACTCCAGCACGGAAGTGGAGGACGTGCTCGCCCTGATCGAGCGGCATCCCTTCTACGATGCCTACTGGAAGAGCAAGGCGTCCGCGCTCGAGAAGATCGAGGTGCCCGCCTACGTGGTCGCGAGCTGGGGCGACCAGGGACTCCATACCCGCGGCACGCTCGAAGGCTTCAAGCGCATGACTTCGAAGCACAAGTGGCTCGAAGTGCACGGCCGCAACAAGTGGGAGTACTACCTGCGGCCCGACAACGTGGAAAAGCAGCGCCAGTTCTTCGATCACTTCCTGAAAGGCGCCGGCGACGCGGTGCTCGGCTGGCCCAGGGTGAGCATCGAGGTGCGCGAGCGGCACTACGCGGGAACGATGCGCGCGGAAGCCGAATGGCCGCTCGCGAGGACCGTGTACACGAAGCTGTTCCTCGACGGCAACGATGGCTCGATGGCGAGCCTGCCGGCACGCTCGCCCGCCCAGGTGCAGTACGACGCCCGCCAGGGCCGCGCGCTGTTCGATCACCGCTTCGCGGCCGATACCGAGCTGACGGGCCACATGAAACTCAGGCTCTGGGTCGCCACCAGCGAAGGCGACGACATGGACCTCTTCGTCGCCATCCACAAGCTGGATCGGGACGGGCAGCAGGTGCCGTTCGCGTTTTTCAGCGTATACGACGACGGACCGGTGGCGCTTGGCTGGCTGCGTGCTTCGCACCGCGAGCTGGACCCGGCGCGCTCCACCGAGCACCAGCCCTGGCTCCTGCACCAGCGCGAGCTGCGGCTGAAGCCCGGGGAGTTCGTGGCGGTGGACATCGAAATCCTCGCCTCCAGCACGCTGTTCCGGCAGGGCGAAAGCGTGCGGGTCGTGATCCAGGGACGCGACTTCTACCAGCTCACGCCCAAGGGACCCATGATCGGCCACGGGCCGTTGCGCAATGCCGGACAGCACATGATCCGCAGCGGCGGCGCGTGCGACTCGCACCTGCTCGTGCCGGTCATCCCGCCCGCGTAGCGCGCTGCCGCGCAGCCTGCGCGACGCGAAGCCCGCGCCGCGCCTGCTGGATGCAGATCAGGTACCCGGCCGCGGGATCTCGCCGGCGTTCTTGAGGCGGCGAACTCTGCGTACGAGGCAGCGGCGATGTGCCCGGTGAGCAGATCTGCGAAAGATACATCCTCGGCCCGGACGTCGAGACTTCAGCCGATACGGGTGGTTCCAGCGCTGCTCGTGGATGCGTTGAGATTCCCTGTCGCTCGGCTCGAATGCGGGTGCCGGGCGAACACGGGCTCGAAGCGCATCACCCAGTTGTTCGGGCCGGTTTCGCCGCCGGGGATCCAGCGCGGCACGGGGCTCAGGGCGCCGCTCACCGTGCGAAACACTTCGGAAGCCCTGTCGAGCGGCACGCTGCCTGCGAGATACGCGCCGTGT
>JADLDQ010000072.1 GCA_020846575.1 Burkholderiales bacterium | reverse complement strand
CAGCGCCGCCTGCCCGGGGGGCGCAGCCCGCGCGCGGCGGCGGCGGCGCGTGCCATTGAGCCGCATTCGAACCCCAGGTCGCGGGACACAGGGGCCCGCGGGTTGCTCCACTCGGGGCGTTTCACGGGCTCCCGGGGTCGCATGAAGGAAAACATCCTGGTCACCGGCGGAGCGGGCTACATCGGCTCGCACGCGGTGGTCGAACTGCTCCAGGCCGGCTTCGGCGTCGCGGTGCTGGACAACCTCGCCAACAGCTACGAGGAGTCGCTGCGCCGCGTGGCGCGCATCACCGGCGTCGCCCCGGCGTTCCACCAGGCCGACATCCGCGACGCGCAGGCGCTGGAGCGCATCTTCTCGAAGACGGCATTCTCCGCGGTGATGCACTTCGCCGGGCTGAAGGCGGTCGGCGAGTCGGTGGCGCAGCCGCTGCGCTACTACGACAACAACGTCGCCGGCACCCTGGTGCTGTGCGAGGCCATGCGCCGGCACCGGGTCCGAAGGTTCGTGTTCAGTTCGTCGGCGACGGTGTACGGCGAGGCGAGCAGCGTGCCCATCCGGGAGAGCGCACCGACCGGGGCGACCAATCCGTACGGGCGCAGCAAGCTCATGATCGAGGAAATACTGCGCGACCTGGCCGCCTCCGAGCCCGGCTGGAGCGTCGCGCTGCTGCGCTACTTCAACCCGGTGGGCGCGCACGAGTCGGGTCTGATCGGCGAGGACCCGCGGGACATCCCCAACAACCTGATGCCCTACGTGTGCCAGGTCGCGGCCGGCAGGCGCCCGGCGCTGAACGTGTTCGGCGCGGACTATGCCACGCCCGACGGCACCGGCGTGCGCGACTACATCCACGTGGTGGATCTCGCGCGCGGCCACCTGGCGGCGCTCGCGGCGATTGCGCGCGAGGCGGGGGTGTTGTGCGTCAACCTGGGCACCGGGCGGGGGTACAGCGTGCTCGAGGTGGCGGACAGCTTTCAGCGCGTGAGCGGGCGAGCCGTTGCGCGGCGCATCGTCGCACGCCGCCCCGGCGACGTGGCCGCGAGTTACGCGGACGCGACGCTCGCGCGGGAGAAGCTCGGCTGGACCGCGGTGAAGGACCTGGACGACGCCTGCCGCGATGCCTGGCGCTGGCAGCAGGCCAACCCGGACGGTTATCGCAGCTGAAATACCCGGACGGTTATCGCAACTGAAATCCGCGCGCCGGAGCGCGGCGCTACCTGGCGCGGCGCCGCGCGGCCGAAGGGGCGGCTTCGCCTTCGGGCGCGCGCACCAGGAGCACCGGGACGTTCGCCTCGCGCAGCACGCCCTCGGCGTCGCTGCCCATCACCAGGCGGCTCACGCCGCGCCGGCCGTGGGTTCCGAGCACGATGATCTGGGCGCCGAGCTTCTTCGCCTGCGCCACGATGACCTCGGCCACCCGGGCGGCGGGCTCCTCGACGAGGATGCTGCGCACCGGCAGGCCCCGCGCGCGCACCCGGGCCTCGGCCCTGGCGAGGAGGCGCCTGCCGCCTTCGCGCAGGCCCTCGAACAGTTCGCCTGCGTAGAAGCCCGCGCCCATCGCGTCCTGCAGCGCGATGAACTCGTCCACCACGTGCAGCAGGAACAGCCGCGCGCCTTCGGCCTTGGCGAGCTTGATCGCTTCTTCCAGCCCCCTGGCGGAGGTCTTGCTGCTGTCGATCGGCACCAGGATCTTCTTGTACATGGCGGTTCCTCGGCGGTCGGGGTTCGGGATTGCAAGCGGCAGTGTGCGGCAAGTGCCGGCCGGCGCTGTTGACATCGGTCAAGAGTCGCGGCGGCGCCTCGCATGACGAAGTGACCGCGCCACGGCGGCCGGCCGGCGGCAAGCGCATGCGATCGCTTCGGGCCGCCAGGCCCCTCGCCTCACTGCCGCGCGTAGCGGTCTTCGAAGCGCTCGATGTCGTCCTCGCCCAGGTAGTCGCCGGACTGCACCTCCACCACGTACAGCGGCTCGCTGCCCGGGTTCTCCAGGCGGTGCTTCGCCTCCACCGGGATGTAGGTGGACTGGTTGGCGACCAGGTCCTGCACCGTGTCGCCGCAGGTCACGCGCGCGCGGCCCGACACCACCACCCAGTGCTCGGCGCGGCGGTGGTGGAGCTGCAGCGACAGGGCCTGGCCCGGCTTGACCATGAGGCGCTTCACCTGGTAGCGGCTGCCCTCGTCCACGCCCTCGTAGTAGCCCCAGGGCCGGTAGACGCGGCGATGGCTCAGGTGCTCGGTGCGCGCGCTCGAATCCAGACGCGCCACCACGTCCTTGACCGCCTGGGCGTGGTCGCGGCTCGCCACCAGCACCGCGTCGCTGGTCTCCACCACCACGAGGTTCTCCACGCCGATGACCGACACCAGACGGTGTTCGGCGCGCACCAGGCTGTTGCGGGTATGGCGCAGGTCCACGTCGCCGCGCACCTCGTTGCCGGCTTCGTCCCGGTGCGTCACGCTCCACAGTGCCGACCACGAGCCCACGTCGCTCCAGCCCATCGCCGCTTCGATCACCGCGGCGTTGCGGGTGCGCTCCATCACCGCGTAGTCGATGGAATCCGAGGCACAGACGCCGAAGGCCTCGGCGTCCAGGCGGATGAAGTCCAGGTCGCGCCTTGCGCGCTCCCAGGCGGTCCGGACCGCGGCGAGGATGTCGGGACGGAAGCGCTCCAGTTCCTCGAGGTACTGGCGCGCGTCCAGGGCGAACATGCCGCTGTTCCAGAAGAAGCGTCCCGAGGCGAGGAACTGCGCCGCCCTGGCGGCGTCGGGCTTTTCCACGAAGCGCGCCACCCGGTGGGCGCCCTTCACCTCTGCGATCGGCTCGCCGCGCTCGATGTAACCGTAGCCGGTCTCCGGCGCATCGGGCACGATGCCGAAGGTCGCCAGCAGGCCCTGGCGCGCGAGCGCGACCGCGCGCGCGGCGGCGTCCAGGAACCGCGGCAGGTCGCGTACCACGTGGTCCGATGGCAGCACGAAAAGGATCGCGCCGGGATTCTTCCCCACGGCTTCGAGCGCTGCGGCCGCCACCGCCGGCGCCGTATTGCGGCCCGCCGGCTCCAGCAGCAGGCTGCCGGCGGCGGCGCCCAGCTCGCGCAACTGCTCGGCGGCGAGGAAACGGTGCTCGTCGTTGCTGACGATCACCGGCGGCGCGGTTCCCGCAAGCCCCGACAGGCGCAGCACCGTGTCCTGGAACAGGGTACGTTCCGAGGCGAGCGGCAGGAACTGCTTCGGGAGGAGCTTGCGCGACATGGGCCACAGGCGCGTGCCCGAGCCGCCGCACAGGATCACGGGAACGATGTCGGTGCCGGTCATGCGGTCCTCGGAAGCCTCTTTTCCGGATGGGCGAGCGGCAATTCTATACGTCGCTGCCGCGCGCGAGCGCCCCGGTGGTGCGGCGCGCGTTGCCTCGGTGCGTGGTGCGCGCGCTCGCTCGGTGGATGCCCCGGGCGTTCTGGGCTAAGATGGCGCGGCCGGTCCCTTCCTGCGCTCTTCACTTTCCGGATTCCAGATTTCGCGTGAGTCTTGCGATCAGTACTCGGCTGGTGCTGGCGGCGGCGCTGGCGGCGCTGGCGGCACCGGCGGGCGCCCAGACCGGTGATCCGGCTCTTCTCCAGCCGGGCGCGCCGGCGCCGGTCATCAGCAACAACGTCACCCCGAGACTGCCCGGGGCGGTCATCGTTCCCGCTGTCCCGGCTGCGAGCGGGACGCCGGCCGCGCCGGAGCCCGCGCCGGCTGCGGCGGCGGAGCCGCGGCAACGCCTGGAATTCCAGGACTATGTGCTGCAGACCCTGGGGCGCGACCTGCCGCTGTTCGGCGCGAACCTGTTCGTCGGCGTGCCCAGCACTTTCGCGCCGGTGGACAACGTGCCGGTCACGCCCGACTATGTCATCGGGCCGGGCGACGAGATCCAGATCCGCGCCTGGGGGCAGATCGACGTGGACTACCGGGCGAGCGTGGGGCGCGATGGCACCATCAGCGTTCCCAAGGTGGGCGTACTTTCCGTCGCCGGGCTGCGATTCCAGGACCTGAACGGCTATCTCAGGACCGCCTTCGGTCGCGTATTCCGCAACTTCGAGCTCACCGCGAACCTGGGGCGGCTGCGTTCCATCCAGATCTTCGTCGTCGGGCAGGCGCAGCGACCCGGCACCTATACCGTGTCGTCGCTTTCCACCCTGGTGACGGCGTTGTTCGCGGCGGGCGGCCCCTCGCCGCGCGGCTCCATGCGCAGCATCCAGTTGAAGCGCGGCAACCGCGGCGTGGCCGACCTCGACCTGTACGACCTGTTGATCTCGGGGGACAAGTCCGGCGACGCGCGCCTGCTGCCCGGAGACGTCATCTATATCCCGCCGGTCGGTGCGCTGGTCGCGCTGCACGGCAGCGTCAACGTGCCGGCCATCTACGAACTGAAGCGCGAGACCGAACTGTCCGAGATCATCCGCTGGGCCGGGGGGCTGGCGGCCACCGCGCAGGGACAGAAGGCGACGGTGGAGCGCATCGACCAGCGGCGCACCCGGCGCGTGGAGGAGTTCTCCCTCGACCCGCAGGGCCTGGCGCGCGACCTGCGCGACGGCGACGTGGTCACCGTGTTCTCGCTGCCGGCGCGTTTCGACAATGCGGTGACGCTGCGGGGCAACGTGATCCAGCCCGGCCGCTACCCCTTCCGGCCGGGCATGCGGGTGCAGGACCTCATCCCCAGCCGCGAGGCGCTGATCTCTCGGGAGTACTGGCTCGCCAGGGCGCAGATCGTGGGCCTGGACCCCAATGTGTCGCGCCTGTTGCGCCAGCAGGCAGCGGCTGGCCCCCGCCTGTCGGTCACCGACCTGAACGAGCGCCCGGGGGCGCCGGGCGCGCAGCGGGGCACCATCGGCGAGGCGATCCGGCTGCGCCAGCTCGAGCAGGAGGCGGCGCGGCTCGCCGCTCAGGCCGCCGTCCCGGCGGCGGGCGGCGCCGCGCAGGCGCCGGGGTTCGACCGCACGCGGCTGCTCAACCAGATCGCCCCCTCGACCAACGAGGTGAACTGGGAATACGCGGTGATCGAGCGCATCAATCCCGAGACGCTCGCGACCGACCT
>JADLDQ010000071.1 GCA_020846575.1 Burkholderiales bacterium | reverse complement strand
AGTCCGCCGGACGAGGTTGGCGCATCTTCGGCCACGAGCGAGAAAGGTCCCAGAGACAACGCGAAAATGCCGCCCGGAACGCATCTGCGATATCCCGCCCAGGTCCAGGCCGAGCGCCTGCCGCCGGGCGCCCTGCCGGCGTTCCTGCTGGAGGCGCCCGAGACGCGTTTCCCCGAGGAAGTCAACGTCGCCGACCGGTTCCTCGCGCCCAATCTTGCGCCCGGGCGCGCCGATCGCGTCGCTTTCTACTCGGGCGAGCGCTCGATCACCTACCGGGAACTCGACCGGGCTGTAAACCGCCTGGGCAACGCACTGCAGGCTCTGGGAATCCGGGAAGGCGACCCGGTGGTGCTGCGCATCCCGAACTGCCTGGAGTTCCCGGTTTGCGCGCTCGCCCTGCACCGCATTGGTGCGGTGGTGGTGCCGACCAACGTGCTCATCCGCGAGCGCAGTCTCACCCACATCGTGAGGACCACCCGGGCGCGGGCGATCATCGCCGGCCACGAGTGCCTGGACGAGGTCCAGGCCGCGCGCGGCGGCTGGGAGAGCGTCGCGCACCGCATCGTCGCGGGCGGGGAGCCGGCGGCGCTGCGGCGCCGCGGCTACCTGCACCTGCAGACGCTGAGCGCGGCAGCGAGCGAGCGGCTGGAGAGCGCGCGGTTGCGCCGCGATGCGCTCGGCACGGTGTTCTTCACCTCCGGCACCACCGGCATGCCCAAGGGCTGCATGCACCTGAACGTCTCGATCCTCGCCGGGCCCTGCATCGCGCGCCACATGTTCGACCGCATCGGGCCCGGGGACGTCATCGGCGGCACCCCGCCGCTCGCGTTCACTTTCGGCTACGGGAACCTGTTCCTGCTGCCGCTGCTCGCCGGGGTGCCGGCCGCGCTCATCGAGGGCCGGTCCAGTCCCGAGGCGATCTTCGCCACCATCGAGCGCCGGCGGGTCACGATCTTCAACAGCGTACCCACCGCCTACACGCAACTGCTCGCGCACCAGGATCTCGCCCGCCGCTTCGACCTGTCTTCGCTGCGCGCCACCCTTTCGGGAAGCGCACCCATGCTGCCGGCGACCTTCGAGCACTGGGAACGGCGCTTCGGTACGCGCATGCTCAATGGCATGGGATCGAGCGAATCCTACGTGAGCATCTTCAGTGCCTACAGCGCCGATCCCAGGCCAGGCAGCATGGGAACGCCGCTCCCCGGCTGGGAGGTGCGCATCCTGGGCGAGCAGGGCGAAACCCTGGGCGCGGGCGCGGTGGGGCGCCTGGCGGTGCGCGGGCCGGCCGGCAACCTCTACTGGGGTGATCCCGAGCGCCAGGCGCAGTTCGTGCAGGACGGCTGGAGCCTCACCGGGGATCTCGCCTGGTTCGACGACGAGGGCTGTTACTGGCACGCCTGCCGCGCCGACGACGTCATCAAGAGCCGCGGCTACCGCGTCTCGCCCGCAGAGATCGAAGATGCGCTGATCGAGCACCCGGCCGTGTTCGAGCCGGCGGTCATCGGCGCGCCGGACCCGGTGCAGGGCGAGCGCATCAAGGCCTTCGTATCGCTGAAGGCGGGCATCGCGCCCTGCCCCGCGCTCGCCGAGGAACTGCGGGAGTTCACCCGCTCGCGCCTGGCCGCGTTCCAGGTGCCCGGCGAGATCGAGTTCGTCGAGTCGCTGCCCAAGACCGAGACCGGCAAGATCCGCCGCAAGGACCTGAAGGAGCTGGAAAGCCGGCGTCTCGTAACGACGGCCGCCAGGGACGCGGGCGCATGAACCTGCCCGAAGTCGCCTACTTCTCCCCCGCGAGCCTCGCCGAGGCCTCGGCGCTGCTCGCCGCGCACGGCGAGCGCGCGCGCGCGCTCGCCGGCGGCACCGCTGTCCTGGGGAAGATGAAGCAGCGGCGCCTGCTGCCGCGGGTGCTGGTGAACCTCAAGCGCATACCCGGTCTGGACTACGTCCGCTGGGAGTCCGCGCAGGGACTGCGCATCGGCGCGCTCGCCCGGCTCGAAGCGGTAAGCGCCTCGGTGGAGGTGCGCAAGCGCTATCCCATCCTGCACGACGCGGTTTCCTGCATGGGCACGCTGGAGATCCGCAACACCGGCACCCTGGCAGGGAACCTGTGCAACGCCTCGCCAGCCGCCGAGACCCTGCCCGCGCTGATGCTGCTGGAGGCCGTGGCGCGCGTATTCGGTCCGGCCGGCACGCGCGACATCCCGGTCGCCGAACTCGTGACCGGGCCGGGACGCACCGCGCTCGGCGCGGGCGAGATCCTCACCGAAATCGAGATACCGCCGCCGGCGCCGGGATGGGGCGGCGCCTACGACAAGTTCAGCCTGCGGCGCATGGACCTCGCGGTCGCGGGCGCCGCCGCGGCGGTGGCGATGCAGGGCGAGGCAGTGCGCGAGGCGCGCATCGTACTCTCGGCGGTCGCACCCCGCGCCATCCGCGCCCCCGGCGGCGAAGCCGCGGTCCGGGGAAGGGCGCCGCAGGAGGCGCTGCTCGCCGAGGCCGGGCGCCTGGCTGCGGCCGACGCATCGCCCAGGGCCGATCTCACCGGCGGCGTAGCATACAAGCGCGACGCGCTGGCGGCGCTGGTCACGCGCGTGCTGCGCGTGGCAATCGAGCGCGCACGGCGGGCGGCCTGACCATGCCGCAAGCCATGAACCCGAGCGCGCGCGGCCGCACGAGTGCATCGGCCTTCACGGCAGCCCGGCGCATGCGCCCGGCGCGGCGCGCAGCCTTCTGATCGGAAACAAGCCCCATGGACGCCCCCTCCCGCCCGCTTCGCAAGCAGGTGCGCCTCACCGTCAACGGGCGGCTGCACCGCTTCAGCGTCGAACCGCGCACCACGCTGCTCGATGTCTTGCGCGACCGGCTCAAGTACACCCACACCAAAGAGGGCTGCAGCGTCGGCGAGTGCTGCTCCTGCGCGGTGATCGTGGACGAGCGCATGGTGAACGCGTGCCTCGCGCTCGCCATGGACTGCGACGGCGCGCAGGTCGTCACCCTGGAAGGCATGGGTGCGACGCGGGGCACGCAGCCGGTGCAGGAGAGCTTCATCGACCGTCAAGCCATCCAGGCGCGCGCGGGCGCGGAGGCGCCGGCGGAGCGGCGCGAAGTGCTGACCTTCTGCCATATCTGCGCCGGGCACTGCGCGGTGCGGGTCACCGCGGTGGGCGACACCATCGTGGACGTGGCCCCGGACACCGAGAGCGGCCTGGCGAACGAGCAGTGCGTGGTGAGGAAGGGGCGCAACTCCATTCCGGAGATCCACGGCCACCGCGACCGGCTGCTGTACCCCATGAAGCGCGCCGGCCGCCGCGGCGAGGGCAAGTGGCAGCGCATCTCCTGGGACGAAGCGCTGGATACCGTCGCCGGCCGGTTGCGCGAGATCCGCGAGGCGCTCGGTCCGGAATACGTGGCGGTGGGCCTGGGCGAACCCAAGGGCATGGAGTTCGCCTTCGGCGAGCGCTTCGCCAGCGCCTTCGGCACTCCCAACGTCATGACCCCGGGCTGGATGTGCGGAGTGCCCTTCGCGCTGGCGCAGAACTACACCTTCGGCCGCGGCGCCATTCCCGACGAAGAGCACCCGGCGAAGCTCATCGTGTGCTGGGGCATCAACCCCAACCATACGAGCGGCAGCCTGCGGCGCGAGTCCTTCAGCGCCGCGATGAAGGCCGGCGCGAAGCTGGTCGCGATCGACCCGCGCCGCACCGACATGGCGGCTCTGGCCGACCTGTGGATCAAGCCGCGGCCGGGCGCCGACGGGGCGCTGGCGCTGGGCGTGCTGAAGGTCGTGATCGAGGAGCGGCTGTACGAGCGCGAGTACGTCGAGCAGTGGACGCTCGGCTTCGACGAACTGCAAGCCCACGTCGCGAGCTTCAGCCTGGAGGACGTGGAGCGCGTCACCTGGGTGCCGCGCATGCAGGTGCGGCGCTTCGCACGCCTGCTCGCGCGCCACCGGCCCGCCTGCATCCAGTGGGGCAACGCCCTCGACCAGGGCGGCAATGCCTTCCAGCTGCACCGCGCCATCTCCATCCTGGCGGCGATCACCGGGAACCTGGGCGTGCCCGGGGGGCTGGTGTGGGTGGATGCGCGCGGCAACAGCGTGCGGCCGGCGAAGTTCTACATCCCCTCGCGCGAGCGCCGCAACGCCGAGCGCGCCATCGGCGTCGAGCAGTATCCGCTCGCGGTGCGCTCGGCGGTGGTGCCCACGCGGCTTTTCATCAAGGCGATGCTGGAGGGCAAGCCCTACCGGCCCAGGGCCGCGATCTTCGTGCTCACCAACCCGCTGGTGAGCTACCCCAACAGCCGCGACACGTATGAAGCGCTGATGAAGCTCGATTTCATCGCGGTGTCGGAACTGTTCATGACGCCCACGGCCAACATCGCCGACATCGTGCTGCCGGCCGCCACCGGCATGGAGCACGACGAGCTCGGCTACTGGCCGGGCTGGTATGGGCAGGTGCGCGCCCATCCCAAGGTGGTGAACGCGCCCGGGGAGTGCTGGCCGGACACGAAGATCCTCAACGAACTCGCCAAGCGCCTGGGCCTGGCCGATGACTTCTGGCGCGACGACGAGGAGGCGTTCGACGCCTGGATCGAGCCGAGCGGCCTGTCCTTCGAGGAGCTGAAGAAGCGCCGCACGCTCATGCCCGAGCTCGTCCGCGGCCGCGGCCCGCACCCGACGCCCTCGGGCAAGGTGGAGATCGTCTCGGCGCGCCTCGCGGAGGTGAACATCACGACCATGCCGCGCTGGGAGGAAGTCTCGGCGCTGCGCGAGCTGCCCGAGGAATATCCCCTCCTGATGACCAACGCCAAGGAGGAGATCTTCATGAACACCGGCTACAAGCAGATCGCGTCGCTGCGGGCGATGAAGC
This sequence comes from Burkholderiales bacterium, assembly GCA_020846575.1. Taxonomy (GTDB): domain Bacteria; phylum Pseudomonadota; class Gammaproteobacteria; order Burkholderiales; family SG8-39; genus JADLDQ01. The sequence continues at coordinate 6,395 of JADLDQ010000071.1, read as the reverse complement.
CCGAGCCGATCGTGCAGATGCACCCCACGACCGCGGCGAAGATAAGGCTCGTCGAGGGCGACGAGGTGGTGATCGAAACCAGGCAGGGCAAGGTGACGCAGCGGCTCGCGCTCGACGACAGCCTGGACCCGCGGGTGGTGAACGCCTCCTTCGGCTGGTGGTTCCCCGAGGACCCGCAAGGCAACTTCGGCTGGGAGCGCGCCAACATCAACCTGCTCACCCGCGACGAAGGGCCGTACGACCCGGGGGCGGGGGGCATGCAGCTGCGCGGGGTGCCGTGCAGGGTGTACAAGGCCTGAGCCCTTCCTGAGAGCAGGACCGGGTTCGGGCACCGATCCGCAGCGCAACGAAGCGGCAACGAAGCGGATTAGGGACGAGCGTTCGCTGAGACGACCGTTCGCGTCCTGCGGTGATAGATCTGCAACGCTCCCGCGCTGTGGCGCGAGTGGCTCTCTGGGGACGGTGGCCAGTTCCGTGCTTGTCGCGCGTCATCGGGATCCCAATCAACCTCGCACATGGGCTCGGCCATGCCCCGCGCAGAACCCGCAAGCAGACGCGGCCGTGAACTGCGACGTCTGCAACGCGACTGTGCCGGTCGATCAAGGCACCCGCATCGCGCCGGCAGAATTTCGCGCCCGACTTGCGAAGAGCTTTAGCATCGACGAAGTGAACATCGGGATGCTTAGGAGTCGTGATACTGGCGCGATCGCCTGACTTGGCGCCGCACACGGACGCGCGCCATGAATCCGGCGTGCGCCGGCGGGCTCCACGTTCGACGCCATCCGCGACGACCTGGGAGACCTCGAAGCGTTCTCCAGGGCCTTCGCTCCCCCGCTCGGCCGGAAACCTTCGGGGTAGCGGATCACCCTCGCATGCCCTCCCACATCTTCGAGAGCCGCTTCACCGACACCGGCACCGGCGTCTTCAGCTCCTGGGCGAAGAGCTGCACGCGCAGCTCCTCCAGCAGCCAGCGGAACTGTTCGATGCGCGGATCCACCGGCGCGCCGGTGCGCGCCTGCCGGGCGAATTCCCGCTCCCACGGCAGCGCGAGCTGCGCGAACTGCGCCGCCGCGCGCGCGTCGCGCGCGGGGTCGGCGCGCAGCTTGTCCAGCCGCAGTCCCGCCGCCCTGAGGTAGCGGGGGAAGTGCTGCAGGCGCTCGCGGGGCGTGTGCTCGATGAAGCGCCGGTGCAGCAGCCGGGCGGACCAGGCGTGGATCTCCCGCGCGGCCTCCGGAAACGCCTTCGCCATGGGCGCGAGCTTCTTCGCGAGCGCCGCGCTCTCGGTGAAGATCGCCGCCGCCAGGCGCGAGAGTTCCTGGGCGATGAGCGTCACCCTGGGCTTGCCCTCCTCGCGCCGGCGTTCGAACCCGGTGCGGGTGCGCGGAAGCGGCTCGGCCATGAAGGCGCGCTCGAACGCCGCGGCGACCAGTTGCGCGCGCAGCTCCGCCACGTCGCCGAGAGCCGCGTACTGGAGCGCGAGCGCCTGCGGCACGCCCTTCTCGATGGAGCGCACCTGCTCCTTCAGCGCCAGCATGAATAGCCGCCGCAGGCCGGCGCGGTGCACGGCGGCCGCCTTGTCGGCGGAGTCGAACACCTCCAACGACACGCTCGCGCCCTGGTCCACCAGCCCGGGGTAGCCGACGATGGAGCGCGCGCCGCTGCTCACCTCCATCACCTCCTCGAGTTCGCCGAAGCTCCAGTCCGAGAGGCCGCTGCGGCCGGCCGCCTCGCCCGCCGCCTCGGAGAGCACCTCGGCGAATTCGGCGCGCGCCCGCTCGCCCAGCTCCTGGCGCAGCAACAGGAGATTCCTGCCCATGGCGAGCTGCCGCCCGTGCTCGTCCACGACACGGAAGTTCATGCGCAGGTGCGCCGGTATCGCCTCGGGCCGGATCGCGTCCGGCGGGATGGCGAGGTTCAGCTCGCGGCGCGCGTAGCGCGCGATGGCCTCGGCCATCGCAACCGGCGCCGCTGCGCCGGGCTCGCGCCGCGGCCGCTCCGCCTGCACCAGGGTGTTCGCGAACTCGGGCAGCGGCCCGAGCCGGTGGCGGATCTTCTGCGGCAGCGTCTTCGCCAGCTGGATGGCCTTCTCGCGCGCGAGGCCCGGCACCAGCCAGTCGGCGAGCGCCACGTCCACCTGGTTCAGCGCCGCGATGGGGACGGTGAGCGTGACCCCGTCGCGCGTGCCGCCGGGATCGTGGCGATACTCCAGGACGAGGCTGCGCCCGGCCATGTCCAGGGCCGGCGGGACCTGCTCGGTGGTGATCCCGGCCGCCTCGTGGCGCATCAGGTCCTCGCGGGCGAGGAAGAGCCGCTTCGGTTCCCTCGATTCCGCCTCCCGCCGCCACGCCTCGAAGCCGGCGGCGTTGAACACGGACGCCGGGATGCGCGCGTCGTAGAAGGCGAAGATCAGCTCCTCGTCCACCAGCACGTCGGGGCGGCGCGACTTGTGCTCGAGCTCTTCTATCTCGCGCTTGAGGCGCGTGTTGTGCAGGAAGAAGGGCGCCCGGCTGTCGTAGTCCCCCGCCAAGAGCGCCTCGCGGATCATGATCTCACGCGAGCGCGGCGGGTCGATGGGTCCGAACTGCACCCGGCGGTTGCCGTACACCGGCAGGCCGTAGAGCGTGCCGCGCTCGGAGGCGATCACCGCCCCCGCGTTCTTCTCCCAGTGGGGATCGGCGTGCGCGCGCTTGAGCAACGGCCCGGCGAGCGCCTCGATCCACGCCGGCTCGACGGTGGCTACACAGCGCGCGTACAGGCGAGTGGTCTCGGTGATCTCCGCGGCCATCACCCAGCGGCCGGCCTTCTTCCCCACGCCCGAGCCGGGGTGCACCCAGAAGCGGATGCCGCGCGCGCCCAGGTAGTTGCCCTCCTCGCTCTTCAAGCCCACGTTGCCGAGCAGCCCGGCAAGGAGCGCGCGGTGAATGGGGGCGTAGGACTTCGCGGGTTCGGGCGAAAGCGCTCCCACGTGCCAGCCCATCTCGGAGATCAGCTCCTTCAGCTGCGCGTGCACCTCGCGCCACTCCCGAAGCCGCAGCCAGGAGAGGAAATGCCCGTGGCACAGCTCGCGCAGCTTCGCGTTCGACTTCTTGTGCTCGAGCGCCTCCTCGAAGAACCGCCACAGCTTCAGGTAGGCGAGGAAGTCGGAGCGCTCGTCGTCGAAGCGCTGCTGCGCCGCGTCCGCGGCCGCGGCGCGCTCCAGCGGCCGCTCGCGCGGGTCCTGCACCGAGAGCGCGGCGGCGATCACCAGCACCTCGGCGAGGCTGCCCTCGGATTTCGCCGCGAGCACCATGCGGCCGATGCGCGGGTCCACCGGCAGGCGCGCGAGCTGGCGGCCGACCTCGGTGAGCCGCTTGTCCTCGTCCACCGCCCCCAGCTCGGCGAGCAGCGCGTAGCCGTCGGCGACGGCGCGCGGCGCGGGCGGGTCGATGAAGGGAAAGGTCTCCACCTCGGCGAGGCCGAGCGACTTCATGCGCAGGATCACCGCGGCAAGCGACGAGCGCAGCACCTCGGGGTCGGTGTAGGCCGCGCGCCTGCCGAAGTCCTCCTCCTCGTACAGGCGAACGCACACGCCCGAGGACACCCGCCCGCAGCGCCCGGCGCGCTGCGCCGCAGCCGCGCGCGAGATCTTCTCCACCCGCAACTGCTCCACCTTGTTGCGGTAGGAGTAGCGCTTCACCCGCGCCAGGCCCGAGTCCACCACGTAGCGGATGCCGGGCACCGTGAGCGAGGTCTCGGCGACGTTGGTGGCGAGCACGATGCGCCGGCCGCCGTGCGGCTTGAAGATGCGCTCCTGTTCCGCCGCCGAGAGCCGCGCGTAAAGCGGCAGAATCTCGCGCGCACGGGAGCCGCCCGGCGGCTGATGCTTCCTGAGCGCCTCGGTGGCTTCGCGGATCTCGCGCTCGCCCGGCAGGAACACCAGCACGTCCCCCGGCCCCAGGCGCGAGACGTCGTCCACTGCGGCGGCGATCGCGTCGTAGAGGTCCTCCTCGTCGTCGCGGTCCTCGCTCACCGGGCGGTAGCGCACCTCGACCGGGTACAGGCGCCCGGACACCTCGATCACCGGCGCCGCCACACCGCCTGTCGCGAAATGGCGCGCGAAGCGCTCCGCGTCGATGGTGGCCGAGGTGACGACGAGCTTCAGGTCCGGCCGCAGCGCGTTCGGCGCGAGCACCAGGTCCCGCAGATACCCGAGCAGGAAGTCGATGTTGAGGCTGCGCTCGTGCGCCTCGTCGATGATGAGCGTGTCGTACAGGCCCAGTGCACGGTCGCCCTGCGTCTCGGCGAGCAGGATACCGTCGGTCATCAGCTTCACGTAGGACGCGGGGCTCACCTTGTCGGTGAAGCGGATCTTGTAGCCCACTGCACGGCCGAGCTCGGACTTCAGCTCCTGCGCGATACGCACCGCCGTCGAGCGCGCAGCGATGCGCCGCGGCTGCGTGTGCCCGATCATCCCCGCCACCCCGCGGCCCAGCTCCAGGCAGATCTTGGGGAGCTGAGTCGTCTTGCCGGAACCGGTCTCGCCGCAGACGATCACCACCGGGTGTTCCTCGATCGCGCGCGCGATCTCGGCGCGTTTCGCGGACACCGGAAGCTCGGGCGGGAACTCGGGGCGCGGCAGCGACAGGCGCCGCGCCTCGATCTCGGCGGGGGTAAAGCGTGAACGAACGGCGGTTTGCGGCACGCGGGACTTCCGGACGGGCAGGGAAGTCTACCGCAGCGGGCCGGCGCGCCTGCCTGCCCCGGCGCTCGGGGACAGCGCCAGCTTCTCCTCAGCCCGGTACGGCCGCAGGCGACCGAGGGGCCGTTCCACCACCCGCCGAGCGCACCCGCAAGCCTTCGCCGCCACCGTAACGAGCACTCGGCTCGCCGGCCCGCGGCACAGCGCGCCTGCCGCCCGCCAGCGCATCGAGGGGGCTGTTCACACCGCGGCCGCCTCGATTGAGCACGTGCGTGTACACCATGGTCGTGGAAACGTCGGCGTGGCCGAGAAGCTCCTGCACCGTGCGGATGTCGTAGCCGGCCTGCAGCAGATGCGTAGCGAAGGAGTGGCGAAGTACGTGCGCGCTGACCGGCTTCGTCAAGCCGGCATCGCATGCCGCCTGCTTGAGCCAGCGATGCAGTACCGACTCATCCAGATGGTGGCGGCGGATGACCCCGTCGGCGGGATCCACCGACCGTTTGGTCGCCGGGAAAACATACTGCCAGCCCCATTCACGGCCTGCGCGCGGATACTTGCGCGACAGCGCGTACGGAAGGTGGACCTCGCCGAAACCCTCGCGCAAGTCGATGCGATGCAGCCGCATCGCTTCCCCGAGCTGCTCCTGCAGCGGTTGCACCAGGGACTCCGGCAGCATCGTCACCCGGTCCTTCCCGCCCTTGCCGTCGCGAACCAGCACCTGCCGGTAAGAGAAATCGACATCCTTCACCCGAAGCCGCAGGCACTCCATCAGCCGCAACCCGCAACCGTAGAGCAGCCCGCCCATCAGCCAGGGCACGCCCTTCAACTGCGCGAGCAGCGCATCCACCTCCGCGTGCGTCAGCACCACCGGGAGTCGCACCGGCCGCTTCGCCCGCACCAGATCGTCGAACCAGGGGAGGTCCCTGCCGAGCACGTGTCTGTAGAGAAAAAGCAGTGCCGCAAGCGCCTGATTCTGCGTGGCGGCTGCCACATTCAGATGGGTCGCCAGGTGACTCAGAAACGCAGTCACCTCCTTCTCGCCCATCGTCTCCGGATGGCGCTTGCCGCTCCAGAAAATGAAGCGCCGGATCCAGTGCACGTAGGACTCCTCCGTGCGCCGGCTGTAGTGCAGCTGCCGGAAGGCCTCATGAACGCGGACCATCAGGCGGGGTGGACGGGGCTCGGGCGTCAGGATTTCATGCGAATCAGGTACTTGAGTCATTTATCGCAACCTAACAAGTACTGTATTTTTATACAGTACGCCGTGGTGCTTGAACTTGCAAGCATTTTCGGTGGGCGTAGACTCTGTGCCCAGATTCGGTGGTTTTTCGGCAAGTGATTGAACGTTGGGCGTCTTAGCCCGGTGGTGACAAAAGGCACACGTCGGCGTAACATGCCGCCATGAAGCCGTTTCGGTGGAACCCCGAGAAAAACGAGGCGCTCACGGCGGATCGCGGCGTATCCTTCGAAAGGATTGCCGTCGCAATCGAATCCGGCGGGCTTCTGGACATTCTGGCCCATCCGAACCAAGAGAAGTATCCGCGGCAGAAGATCCTATTGGTGGCGGCGGACGGGTATGTGTATTTGGTTCCCTTCGTCGAAGAGGATGATTACTTTTTTCTCAAGACCATTATCCCAAGTCGCAAGGCGACCAGGGACTACCTGAAGTCAGAGGGGCAAGATGACGAAGATTGATGCCTACGAACTTGAGATTCTT
>JADLDQ010000070.1 GCA_020846575.1 Burkholderiales bacterium | reverse complement strand
GGCGCCACGGGCTCGGCATCGCCACGTCCCTCGGCGCTGAGCCGGTTCGGGTCCTTCAGCGCCGGGGCCATCGCGCTGGCAGCCGCCTGCGCGCGAGCGAGCGAGAGGTCGCGGTTGGAAGCGAAGTGCGTGCCGGCGGGAGAGGCGTCGGCGTGGCCGGCGACCACGATCGCGCCCGGCACGCGGTCGAGCGCCGGACCGAGCTTGCGCAGGGCTGCGCGCAACTGAGCGGACGGCTGGTCGCTGCCGGAGCGGAACTGGTGGTCGACGCGCAGGGAGAGCTTCAAGCCGCCGCCCTCGTCCACGACGTCGACGGGCTGGCCCTTGAGCGCATTCGCCAGCGCGGTTGCCGCGGACCCCGCCGGCGGTGCGGCCTGCCCTGTGGCGGGCATTGCGGCCGAAGCAGCCGGCGTCCCGGCGGCGGGTGCCGGGGCAGAGGATTTCACACGCGGGCTGGGCTTGGTGGCCAGGGCATCGCGTGTCTGGTCTTCCAGCAGGCGCAGCGACAGCATGTAGAGCACGATCGAGGCGCCGACGATGCCGGCGACCGCGCTCCAGATCGCGCGCCGCGGCAGGCGCGCGAGCGAGAACCGTGCCGGCGGCTCGGCCGCGACGGCAATCTGGGTTGCCGCTTCGGCTTCGGCACGCGCGGCCGTGGCGCGCGCGGCGGTTGCCAGGGCCGCATCCATCGCCGCCTGCGCGGCCGGCGTGCGCCAGCGCTCCGACAGCGCGTCGGGACGCGGGCGCCGGCGCGAGACCGTCGCGTACACCCGTTCACGAACCTGGTCGAGCGCTCGCCGGCCTTCGTCGCTGCCCCGGTAGCGGCCCTCGAAACCAAGCGCAAGGCAGATGTAGAGGAATTCGAGCAGGTCGGCGTTCTCTTCGGGTGCGGCCTCGATGCGCTCGAGCAGCGCAAAGAAGCCTTCGCCGCCGCCGCTCTCGCCGCGGAGCGCCTGCAGCAGGCCCTGCTCGGTCCATTGGCGTCCCCAGGGCGTCGAGGCCGCGGATTCGTCGAGCAGCGCGCACAGCGCGTAGACAGCGGCCGACACCGTATCGTCGGGGATCTCGGCGCTGACGGCGCTCATTTCCAGGCCTTCGAGCTGGTCGCGCAGGCCCTGCAGCAGCCCGGCCGGGTCAGGGTGCCGCAGCGTGCGGCGGATCTGCGGCACAGCGGCCAGCACGGGGTTGGCCATCGCCACCAGGGGATTGATGCCGCCGAGTGCGGACAGATTGGCCTGGATCGTTTCGGGAGGCGCCTTCGGGGCGAAGGGATTGCCACGCACCGGCTTGGGCGGCTTCGGCGCCTGAACCGTCGCCTCAGGGTCGAACACCGGCAGACGGTCGGTTGCGTCCGGATCGAACGCCGGCCGCTCTTCGGAGGCGGCCGCACCGCCCGCCGCGAGGGGCCCGGTGACGGTGGCCTCGGGGTCTGCCTCAGAGAGGGGCAGCAGCGGCTGCGCTACCGTTGCGTCGGGGTCGTAGGAGGCCTCGCCGTCCGCGACCGGCTGCCTGACGGTCGCGTCCGGATCGAACGCCTGTTTGGAATCCTCAGCCATCCCCTTGTGACTTGCTCCCTTGCCAACGGCCGCTATTTTAGGGTCGGATGAGTGGGGCGAGAAGGCGAATTTGCGGGACCTGGAGCGTCCGCGACAGCGGATCGGGATGCCGGCCTTTCGAGGCCGAATTGCATCAATTTGTAAAATTGCACTCCCCGGCGGACCGCATTAGGGAGAATGGCAGGGTATGCGCTGGCTCATTCTCCTCGCGCTCGCGGTCGCCGCCGGGACGGCCTCGGCCCAGATCTACCGCTGGACCGACGCGTCCGGGCAGGTCCATTTTTCCAATACCGCGCCGCCGCCGGGCGTGAAGGCGGTGGTGGTCGACCCCGACGCGCGCCAGGCGCCGCCCGGGCCGGAGAGCACCGAGTGCTACACCATCCGCTGCCAGGGCGAACGCATGGAGGAGCGCACGCGCAAGCGCGAATCGGAAGCGGCGAGGGTGGCCGCTGAGCGCGCGGCCGCCGCGCCGAAGCAGCCACGCGGCCTGGAGTTCCGCAAGTACATCAGCATCCAGCGCGGCATGACCGAGGGCGAATTGCTCGGCATTGCCGGCGAGCCCGACCTGAAGACCGACCAGGGCGGGGCATTCCTCGCCCCTACGACCGTGCAGGTGGACCGCAATTTCAGCACCGCGGCGATCGAGGGTCGCCGCACGACCGTCTACACCTACCTGCCGACGTCCGCCGACCCGTTCACCACCACCATCACGCTGATCGGCGGGCGCGTGTCCGAACTCGACCGGGCGCGGAAATTCTAGCGCTTCGCCGCGCGCAGGCCGCGCGCGGTCTGATAGGCTCCGCGCCTCCATGAGCCAGGAAACCAGGGAAAAGCCGAAGCGCGCTCTCGTCGCCGCCGTGCAATTGTCGAGCGTGAGCGACGCCGAGTTCGCGGCATCGATCGGCGAACTGGGCCAGCTTGCGAAGACACTGGGCTTCGAGGTCGTCGGCAGCTTCACGCAGAAGCGCGCCCGGTTCGACCAGACGGGGTACTTCGGCACCGGCAAGCGGGAAGAGCTGCGCAGCCTCGCGGTGAATGCCGACGTCATCCTGGTGGACCACGAGATCTCCCCTTCGCAGGCGCGCAATCTCGAAAAGGAGACCGAATGCGAGGTCATGGACCGCACCATGGTCATCCTCGAGATCTTCCACCGCCACGCGCGCTCCCGGGCCGCGCGCGCGCAGGTCGAGATCGCCCGTCTTGCCTACATGGCGCCGCGCCTGCGCGAGGCGGCGAAGCTGGCGGGGCCGCAGGGCCGGGGCCGCAGCGGGGTCGGCGGTCGCGGCGCCAGCGAGTCGCGCACGGACCTCGACCGGCGCAAGGTCCGGGACCGCATTTCCGAGCTGGAGCAGGAACTCGCCGCGATGGGCGCCGAGCGCGTGACGCAGCGGGCGCGGCGCCAGGAGCGTCCCGGACTCGCCCGCGTGGCGCTGGTGGGCTACACGAATGCGGGCAAGTCCACGCTGATGCGTGCGCTCACGGGGAACGAGGCGCTGGTCGCCGACAAGCTTTTCGCGACGCTCGACACCACCGTGCGCGCGCTGCACCCCGAAAGCGTGCCGCGCGTGCTCGTCAGTGACACGGTCGGCTTCATCAAGAACCTGCCCCACGGCCTGGTCGCCTCGTTCAAGTCGACGCTCGACGAGGCGCTCGAGGCCTCGCTGCTGCTGCACGTCGTCGATGCGAGCGATCCCGGCTACGAGCGGCAGCTCGAGGTGACCGAAAAGGTTCTCGACGAGATCGGCGCCCAGGACGTGCCGCGCATGCTCGTTCTCAACAAGATCGACCGCGTCGGGGACGAGGCGGCGCAGCGCGAGCGCGAAGCGGCGCTGCGTGCGACGCACCCGGAGTGCATCGTGATGAGCGCGCGCCGCGAGGGCGATGTCGCCGAGCTGCGCGCCGCCGTCGTCGCGTTCTTCCGGCGCGACCTGCTCGAGGCGGAGCTGTTCCTGCCCTGGTCGGCGCAGCCGCTGCGAGGCGAGATCTTCGCGAACTGCCAGGTTCTGGAGGAGCGCGGCGGGACCGAGGGCACCACCTTCCGCGTCCGCGGCGAGCCCGGGGTCGTGCAACGCCTGAGCGCGCGGCTCGCCCGCCCGCCGGGATAGGGCGACTTTACTTTCGCAGCTTGCCCCAGAGTTCGTCCAGCCGGTTGTAGCGCCCGCAGCCGGAGGTGTAGAAGCGGTAGCGCACGGGATTCTTCTTGTAGTAGTCCTGGTGGTAATCCTCGGCGGGCCAGAACTGCGAGGCCTTCACGATCGGCGTGACGATCGGCTGGGGAAAGGTCTTCAGCTTCCCGTACTTCGCCTTCGAGGCCTCGGCGGCCTTGCGCTGCTCCTCGGTCAGCCAGTAGATCCCCGGGCGGTACTGCGAGCCGCCGTCGCAGAACTGGCGGTCGATCGTCGTCGGATCGTGGTTCAGCCAGAAGACGTCGAGCAGCTTCTCGTAGCTCACCCTGGAGGGATCGAACCTCACCTCGACCGCCTCGGTGTGGCCGGTCGCCCCGGACGAGACCTGCTCATAGGTCGGGTTCTTGGTGCGTCCGTCGGTGTAACCCGAGACGGCGGCGACGACGCCCGGCACCTTCTCGAAGGCTTCCTCGCCGCACCAGAAGCAGCCCAGGGCGAAGATCGCGCTGGACAGGGTCGGCTGCGCCTGGGCGGCGGGGGCGCAGAGGAAGGCGAAGGCGAAGGCGAGGATGCGTTTCTTCATGTCGGGTCTCCTGCGCTTCGGTCGGGCGGCGGGCCGCAGCCTTACAGCGTCTGCAGACCGGCCTTCTGGTGTCCCGCGGCGTCGAAATTCGCCGGGTCCAGCCAGCGGTCGTAGCGCCGGCGCAGTTCGTGCCACTCGGAGTCGAGCATCGAGAACCAGGCGGTGTCGCGGTTGGCGCCCTTGCCCCACATGTGCTGGCGGAACAGGCCCTCGTAGGAAAAGCCGAAGCGCCGCGCCGCCGCCTTCGACGGCTCGTTCAGGTTGTTGCATTTCCACTCGAAGCGGCGGTAACCGAGGTCCTCGAAGACGTGCCGGGCGGCGAGGTAGAGCGCCTCGGTGGCGACCCGCGTGCGTGCGATGGACGGCCCCCAGAGGATGTTGCCGATCTCGATGACGCCGTGCTCCGGGGTGATGCGCATCAGCGCCTGGCGCCCGGCAGCGCGGCCGGTGGCCTTGTCGATGACCGCGGAGAACAGCGGATCGTCGCCGGCGGCTGCCTTCCCGATCCAGGCCTGGAGGTCAGCAGGGCTCGCCGGCGGCGTGTCGAACAGATAGGCGAAGCGGGCCTCCGCGCCCGGGCCGCTGGAGGCCTCGTACAGGCCCTGCGCATGCGCGGCCGTGAGCGGCTCCAGGCGCGCATAGCGGCCCTCGAGCACGACGCGCGCCGGCCGGGGACAGGGCAGCGATGGCCGCCGCGTCATGCGCGGGCGCGCGCCTTCCGCTACTCGATGCGCGCCTTGGCGCGCAGGTCGCGGACGAGTCCCTCGATCCTGCT
>JADLDQ010000069.1 GCA_020846575.1 Burkholderiales bacterium | reverse complement strand
GTCGGCCTGATGAACGTGCAGTTCGCGATCCAGGAGGGAGAGATCTTCGTCCTGGAAGTCAATCCGCGGGCGTCGCGCACGGTGCCGTTCGTCTCCAAGGCGACGGGGGTGCCTCTGGCGAAGATCGCGGCCCGCTGCATGGCGGGGCGCACGCTGGCGGAGCAGCGGGTGCCGGCACGGCTCGTTCCGCCCTACTTCTGCGTGAAGGAAGCCGTGTTCCCCTTCATCAAATTCCCGGGCGCGGATTCCATTCTCGGCCCGGCGATGACGTCCACCGGGGAAGTGATGGGCGTCGGCAACACGTTCTCCGAGGCGTTCGTGAAGTCGCAGCTCGCCGCGAGCCAGAAGCTGCCGGCGTCGGGCAAGGTGTTCGTGAGCGTGCGCAACGCCGACAAGCCGCGCCTGATCGAGATTGCGCGCTCGCTCGCGCGTCTCGGCTACGGCCTGTACGCGACCCGCGGGACCGCGGCCGCCATTGCCGGCGCGGGCATCGAGGTCGTCACCGTCAACAAGGTGACCGAGGGCCGGCCGAACGTCGTGGACATGATCAAGAACGCCGATTTTTCCCTTATCATCAATACGGTCGAGGAAAGGCGCTCGGCGATCCAGGATTCGTACGCGATCCGGCATGCTGCCCTGCAGGGCCGGGTGACCTACTACACCACCATCGCCGGCGCGCGTGCTGCGGTGGCCGGCCTCCTCGGCGCGCACGAATTGCGGCCGTACCGGCTGCAGCGGCTGCATGCGAACCTCGCCACGCCCGCGGCGGGCGATACGATCAAGGATGCGGTGGCATGAAGCGTATCCCTCTCACGGTGAAGGGGGCCGAGCTGCTCCGTTCCGAGCTGCACCAGCTCAAGACGGTCGCGCGCCCCGGGATCATCACGGCCATCGCCGAGGCGAGGTCCCACGGCGACCTCTCCGAGAACGCGGAATACGATGCCGCGAAGGAGCGGCAGGGGTTCATCGAGTCCCGCATCGCCGAGCTCGAATCCAAGCTGGGGAACGCGCAGATCATCGATCCCGTGCTGCTCGATGCCGATGGACGCTGCGTCTTCGGGGCCACGATCGACATCGAGGACACCGAAGCCGGGCAGGTGCTCACCTACCAGATCGTCGGCGACGACGAGGCGGACATCAAGCAGGGCAAGATCTCGGTGAGCTCACCGATCGCGCGCGCCCTGATCGGCAAGACCGCCGGCGACGTCGTCGAAGTGCAGGCGCCGGGCGGCGTGCGCGAGTACGAGATTCTGGACGTACGCTACGTTTAGTCGCCTACCGTTGCTGCGCGGCGGAGCGCGCGTCTCGCGCGGCACCGCGGGGGACGCCGGTCGCGCCGGGGATGCGGTGATTCAGCGCGACCCCTGGAAGCTGCGCTTGGTGCGCCGCGGCCCTTTGCGCCGCCGCGCCGCCGCAGGCGCATGCTCGGGCGTCGCGTCCGGTCGGGCGCGGAAGGCGACCAGGGTCTTGCCGATGATCTGCACGGGCTCGGCCCCGAGGGTCCGGCAGATGTCCTCCAGCAGAACTTCCCTGGCCGCGCGATCGCCCGCTGCCGTGTGGATCTTGATGAGCTCGTGCGCGTGCAGTGCGCGGTCCAGCTCGGCCATGACCCCGGGGGTCAAGCCGTTGCCCGCGATCCAGACCACGGGTTTGAGGGCATGGGCACGGGCACGCAGGGCGCGGCGGTCGGCGCCTCGCAATGCGCCGGCGGCGGTGCCGGCGGATGCGGCGGTTGTTTTGACGGCATTCATTCCCGGATTGTAGATGAGCCGAACGAAGCACGGCAGGCAATGGATCCGGCGGCACCTGAGCGACCCGTTCGTCAAGCAGGCCAACCGGGAGGGATACCGTTCGCGCGCGGCGTACAAGCTGATCGAGATCGACGATCGGGACCGACTGCTGCGCGCGGGCGCGACCGTCCTCGATCTCGGCTCAGCTCCCGGCGGCTGGTCGCAGGTCTGCGCCGAGCGTGTCCGGCCGGGGGGGCACGTGATCGCCGTCGACGTCCTGGCGATGGCGCCGGTCCCGGGTGTGAGCTTCGTTCAGGGCGACATGCTCGCCGCAGAGACGCTCGATCGGGTCCGCGCGCTGCTGCCGGGCGGGGTGTCCGACCTTGTGATCTCGGACATGGCCCCCAACCTCACCGGTATCCGGGCGGCCGACGACGCGCGTGCGGAAGCCCTCGTGGAAATAGCCGTTGAAATCGCCGTGCACCTGCTGAAACCGCCCGGTGGGTTGCTGGTCAAAGTTTTTCACGGCGCCAGTTTCGATCGTGGACTCAAGGAGTTGCGGTCTCATTTCGGGGCCGTGGTGGTGCGCAAGCCGGCGGCGTCGCGTTCCAGTTCGAGCGAAACCTACCTGCTTGCCCGTGGCCTGCTCAAGCGCTGAGCGCGCACGGTCGTAACAGGCTGATGGCCCGGACTGACTCGGCCGGGGTTTGGGATTACAATCGTTCGGGGTTGCATCCATTTCCGCGAGGCGCGATTTTGAACAATCTGATCAAGAACATAGCAATCTGGCTCGTGATCGCGCTCGTGCTGATGACGGTCTTCAATCAGTTCAGCACGCGGCAGGCTGGACAGAAGCCGATGGAGTACTCCCAGTTCATCGAGGAGGTGAAGCAGGGCCAGATCGCCAAGGTCACGATCGAGGGCCGGGTGCTCAAGGGGGTCAAGCGCAGCGGTGAGCGTTTCACCACCTATTCGCCTGCCGACCCCTGGCTGGTCAGCGACCTGCTGAAGGCAGGCGTCATCGTCGAAGCCAAGCCCGAAGAGGAGCCGTCGCTCCTCATGAACATCTTCGTGTCGTGGTTCCCGATGCTGCTCCTGATCGGCGTATGGATATTCTTCATGCG
>JADLDQ010000068.1 GCA_020846575.1 Burkholderiales bacterium | reverse complement strand
GAACCTGTCCACCAAGCTGAAGGTCTTCGAGCGCGACAAGGTGTACGTGCAGGCCACCTACGGCCCGGGCGTCGGCCGCTACCGCGGCGGCACGACCGCGGCTCCGGACCAGAACGGGGACCTGGAGGCGATCGTCGTGAAAGCAGCGATGGTCGGCTACGAGCACCACTGGTCCGACGAATGGCGCAGCACCGCGGCCTACAGCTGGGGCAGGGGCAACCTGCCCGACGGAGTCGCGCCAGACAGCATCGAGAACCTCGAGTACCTGGCGGTCACCCTCATCTGGCAGTTCTGCGACCGCGCCTGGTGCGGCGTGGAATACCTGTACGGCGCGCGCGAGGACCTCAGCGACGCGCGCGGCGAAGCGCACCGCTTCCAGTTCTCGATCCGCTTCGACTTCTGAACCCCGGGATGCGGTGCCGCGCCGGCGCCTCCCCTCACCCCTCTGACCGTTTCTCAGCACACACTCCCGTGACCACCACCCCCAACCCGGAACTCCGTGTCGATCACCTCTTCGCGATCGTGGCCGCCCGCACCGATCGCTGGGCCGCACTGAACAAGTCCGCGCGCGCCTGGGCAGCGCGGGCCGGCGAGAAGGACGCGCGCGGGCGTCACGCCGAGTGCATCGCCGCGTTCGAGGAACTGCGCCCCCTCGAGGACTACCACGCCTACCCGGGGCATCGCCTCCTGGCGCATCTGCAGGACCGCCTGGGCAGCGGCGACGCGCTCGAGACCGCCCGCCTCGTGCAGCGGATCGACGGCGCACTGATGAACCGGAGCTACCGGCGCGACCCAGGGGAGTGGGACCTGGACGAGGAACCGTCCGGCACCGCGCCGGCCATGCCGCCCAACGGCGCCGACGCGACGGGGCGGCCCTACTTCGAGGTGCTGGTGGTGACGCCCACGGCGCCGGGCCGTTGGCCCACGCACGTGCAGCAGCTGCGCAGGCTGCGGCGCGCCCAGGACCAGTTCATCTACGAGCCGGTCGTCGTCGGTTCGCTCGAGGACGCCGTGCTGGCGGTGCTGCTCAATGCCAGCGTGCAGTCGGTGGTGCTCTACGAGGGCTTCCCGTATGCCACGGCGAAGAGCGCGCCGCTGCTGCGCGAAGTGCTCGCGCGAGCGCTCGACGTGCGCCCCGAGGACACGGTGCCCGGGGATCTGGGGCTCACCCTGGCGCGCGTGATCAAGGCGCTGCGCCCCGAGGTCGACGTGTTCCTGCTGGCGGACCGTCGCCCGGAACAGCTCGCCGCAGACTCCGCTGCCGCCGGCATCCGCAGGGTGTTCTACGAGGTCGAGGAGCCGCTCGAGATCCACCTCTCGGTCCTGGCGGGGATCGCGGAGCGCTTCGAGACGCCGTTCTTCGACAACCTCAAGCGCTACGCGCAGAAGCCGGTGGGGACGTTCCACGCGCTGCCGATCGCGCGCGGCAAGTCCGTGTTCCGCTCGGACTGGATCCGCGACATGGGCGAGTTTTACGGGCCCACGCTCTTCCTGGCCGAGTCCTCGGCCACGACCGGCGGCCTGGACAGCCTCCTGGAGCCGACCGGCAACATCAAGAAGGCGCAGGACGGCGCGGCGCGCGCGTTCGGGGCCGACCACGTGTTCTTCGTGACCAACGGCACCTCGACCTCGAACAAGATGGTCTATCAGGCGCTGTGCGAACCGGGCGACATCGTGATCGTCGACCGCAACTGCCACAAGTCGCACCACTACGGCATGGTGCTCGCCGGCGCGCAGCCGTACTACGTCGAGGCCTTCCCGCTCACCGCCTACTCCATGTATGGCAGTGTGCCGCTGGTGAGGATCAAGAAGGCGTTGCTCGATCTCAAGGCGGCGGGCCGCCTCGATCGGGTGAAGATGATCGCGCTGACCAACGTCACCTTCGACGGCCACATGTACGACACGGCGCGGGTGATGGAGGAGTGCCTCGCCATCAAGCCGGACGTGATCTTCCTGTGGGACGAGGCGTGGTTCGGCTTCGCGCGCTGGTCCTGGATGTACCGTCCCCGCACGGCCATGGGCGCCCGCGCCCGGCTGCGGCGCGACTTCGCCGATCCGGCCTATCTGCAGCGCTATCTCGCGCAGGAGAAGGAGCTGGGCAGCGACCTGGAACCCGAGGACGGCCGGCTGCTCAAGCGGCGCCTCCTGCCCGATCCGCGCAAGGCACGCCTGCGCGTCTACCAGACCAATTCGACGCACAAGTCGATGTCGTCCCTGCGCCAGGGATCGATGGTGCTGGTCGGCGACCAGGACTTCACCAAGCACCTGCAGCCGTTCCGTGAGGCCGTGTTCACCCACGCCTCGACCTCGCCGAACCTGCAGATCATCGCCTCCCTGGACGTCGCCCGCCGGCAGATGGAGCTGGAGGGTTACGACCTGGTCACGCGCGCCATCGCGCTGGCGATCGAGATCCGGCGCGCCGTCAACACGGACCCGCTGCTGGCGAAGTACTTCAAGGTGCTCACCCCGGCCGAGATGATCCCGGCGGAGTACCGCAAGTCGGGGTTCACCGACTACTTGAGCCCTGGCGTCACCTGGGCGGACGTCCTGCGCTCGTTCCAGGAGGACGAGTTCGTCCTCGATCCGACCCGCCTGACGCTGGTGTGTGGAACGGCCGGCTACGACGGCACGCAGTTCAAGAACCTGCTGGCCTCCGAGTACGAGATCCAGCTGAACAAGACCTCGCGCAACTCGGTGCTCCTGCAGACCAACATCAACAACACGCGCAGCGACGTGGCCAACCTGCTAAGCGTGCTGGCCGGGATCGCCAAGGACCTCGATGCGAAGCTGGCGGGCGGCAGCGAGGCCGTGCGCAAGAACTTCGCGGCGCGGGTGACGTCGCTGATGGAGGACGTCCCGGACCTGCCGAACTTCAGCCGGTTCCACGACCGGTTCCGCGAGGATCCCGCGGGCGACACCCTCGAGGGCGACATGCGCACCGCGTTCTACAAGGCCTACCGGTCGGACGAGTGCGAGCACCTGAAGCTCGCCAGCCAGGAGATCGACGACCGGCTGCGCAACGGCCCGCCGCTGGTGTCCGCCAACTTCGTGATCCCGTACCCGCCCG
>JADLDQ010000067.1 GCA_020846575.1 Burkholderiales bacterium | reverse complement strand
TCAGTCCGCCTGAGCCTTGCCGCGGCCGACCGCCCACACCGCGGCCTCCAGGCGCGAGCGGAAACCGAGCTTCTTCAGCAGGTTCTTGACGTGCACCTTGACGGTCGCGTCGGTGATGTCGAGTTCGCGGGCGATCAGCTTGTTGGAGAGCCCCTGTGCGAGGCCGCTCAGGATCTCCTTCTCGCGCTCGGTGAGCGAGGCGCTGTCGCGCTGCTTCACCGCGGCCTCCTCGCGGATGGCGCGCGCGAGCAGCCCGTTCAGCCGCTCGCCGATGACGGTGCGGCCGTTGAGCGCCTCGTCGATGGCCGCCAGCAGGTCCTCGGGCTCCATGTCCTTCAGCAGGTAGCCGTCCGCACCCGCGCGGATGGCGGCGACGAGGTCCTCGGCGTTGTCCGAGACGGTCAGGATCACCACGCGGCACTCGAGCCCCGCCTCCCGGATCAGGCGCAAGGTCTCGATGCCCGACAGCCCGGTCATGTGCAGGTCGAGCAGCACCAGGTCGGGGTCGAGCGACTTCGCCAGCGCCACGCCCTGCTCGCCGTTCGCGGCCTCGCCGATGATCTGGAGATGGGGCGCCATCTCGATCAACTGCAGCACCCCCTTTCTGAAAAGGGGGTGGTCGTCGATGACCAGGATGCGGTTGCCCTCGCTCACCGGGTACTCGCCGGCCGGCCCTGTCGCTGCGCGCCGGGATCCATTTCGCAAACGCGGCCCGGGAGGCGGTGCGGCGGATTCACGGGTCTGCCTTGTCGCTTCGCGACTGGGGATTCGCCCTTGCGGCGGCCCTGCGGGTTCATGCGGTCGAGGGCGCGCTCAGCACGGCCTCGGCATGCGCGGTGCGGAACGGGCCGCGCGGCGCGAACTCGAGTTCGACGCGCGTGCCGCCTCCGGCGCGGCGCAGGACGCGCAGCGCCCCGCCCAGCGTCGCCGCGCGGTCGCGCATGATGGCCAGGCCGTAATGGTGCGCCGGCGGCTCGCCCTCGGCGATGCCCACCCCGTCGTCGTCCACGGTCACGCGCACCCGGCCGCTCTCGATCGCCAGGCGCACCTCGGCGCGGCGCGCCCGCGCATGGTGTTCGACGTTGGTCAGGGCCTCGCGCACCACCTGCAGCACGTGAATCTGCTCGCTCGAATCGAGCTCGTGGCCGAGCAGCTGGTCCTGGAGCTGGAACTCCAGGCCGGTGCGCGTGGAGAATTCCCGCACCGCCTCGCGCAGCGCTTCCTGGATGCCGCGCCCGTCCATGCGCAGCCGGAAGGTGGTGAGCAGTTCGCGCAGCTGGCGGTAGGCGTTGTTGAGCCCCGCCTTGAGTTCCTCGACCACTTCCGCGAACCGCGCCTCGTCCTGCGCGCGGCCCTGGGCGCGCGCGCCCGGGCCACGCTGCGACTGGAGCCGGGTCACCTGGATCTTCAGGTAGGAAAGCGACTGCGCGAGGGAATCGTGCAGCTCGCGCGCGATCACGGAGCGTTCCTCCATGAGCGCGATGCGCCGCCGCTCGTCGGCGCGCTTGGCGGTGGCGATCGCCGCGCCGATGTGGTGGCCGATCGATTCGAGCAGCTTCAGCTTCCAGTCCTCGATCTGCGCGCCGGGCGGCAGGCGCAGCAGCATCACGCCGTAGAGCGTGCCGCCCTCGGACAGCGGCACCGAGAGTGCGCGCTCGTCTGCGCCGCCCACGACGCGCACGCCCGCCTGCGCGTCCGCGAGGCACTCGGCGCAGCGCTGCTGCCCGCACCAGTCGGCGGCGATGCGCGCGTTGTGCGACTGGACCGTGATCGGAAAGCCGCGCGGGTCGCCTTCCTCGCGCGCGCAGATCACGCC
The DNA here is from genome assembly GCA_020846575.1 of Burkholderiales bacterium. Taxonomy (GTDB): domain Bacteria; phylum Pseudomonadota; class Gammaproteobacteria; order Burkholderiales; family SG8-39; genus JADLDQ01. The sequence continues at coordinate 6,491 of JADLDQ010000067.1, read as the reverse complement.
CGCCTCCAGGCCCACGGCGCGCTCGACCTCGCGCACCACCCGCTCCAGCGTGGCCTGGCTGAGCGGATTCTCCGCGAGGGCGCGGGTGGTGTTGTACAGCACCTCGAGTGAGGCGTTGCTGCGCGCGAGCTGCTCGGTCTTCTCGAACACTCGAGCCTCCAGCGTCGCGTAGCTGCGCGACAGGTCCTCCATCATGTAGTTGAACGACTGGCCGAGCTGGCCGAGCTCGTCCTCCCCGACATGCCGCGCGCGTACCGCGAACTCGCCGACGCGCACGCGGCGCGCGCACTGCAACAGGTCCGCGAGCGGCACCAGCACCTGCGCGTGCAGCAGGTACAGCGCGATGAACATCACCACGATGGTGGCGAACAGCACCGCGCCCTGCACCACCTTGAGCGTCTGGATGCGGCCTTCCAGGTCGTACTCCAGCAGCGACACCAGGTTGTCCACGTCCTGCACGAACGAGGCGGCGCGGGCGACGAAAGCATCGCGGGCGCCCTCGTCCCCGGCCAGCGCGCGGGCGATGCCCGGTCTGAGCGAGTCCGACCATTCGGTCGCGACGCGCTCGTACGTGCGTCGCGTGGCGTTCGCCGGATCCCCGGGCAGGCCCGCCTTGAGCTGCGCGCTCGACAGTCGCGTCTCGAACTCGGCCGCCGCCTTCTCGACCTCGAGCGCGGGCCGCTCGCCGTACGCGGCGCGCAGCACCTGCACCGTGATCCAGTAGGACTGCATGCGCAGGCTCCCGGCCCCGTTGATGGCCGCGGCCTTGCCGGTGGAGAGCTCCGTGAACACCGTCGCGCTGATGGCGGCTGCAAGCGCCAGCGTCACGATGGTCGCCAGGGCGATCCCCAGCCTCACCACCAGCGACTCGGCGAAGAAGCGGCGGTCTAACTTCATCGTTCGGCGTTCCCGGGGCGCGCGGCACCCGCGTCATTGGCGTTACTCAAATTTTGCCCGTTTGCAGCAGGGCGGACCACCGGCGATCCCGGCCCTGGCCGCGATGCCAGCAGCGGCGCGGGGTTGCGGGTGCTACCCCGTGCGCGCCGCGCTACCACCAAGGGGGTAGGCGGGGCGGCGCGCGAAGCGCCGGCGGCGTTTCGCTCCCGCTCGCGCGAGCCTAGACTCGGCCGCAGTCGAAATGGCCTGGAAAGGGCGCAGATGGCTTCGCAGAACTACAAGGCCTGGTCGGTGGTCTGGGCGAGCACCTTCGCGTTCACGGTGTGCTTCATGGTGTGGATGATGTTCGCCGTCATCGGCATTCCCATCAAGGACACCCTGAAGCTCAACGAGACCCAGTTCGGCATCCTGGTCGCGCTGCCGGTGCTCACCGGTTCGCTCATCCGCCTGCCCCTGGGGATGTGGACCGACCGGTACGGCGGGCGCGTGGTGTTCTTCGTGCTGATGCTGTCCTGCGTGGTGCCGATCTGGCTGATCTCGGTGGGAACCGAGTTCTGGCACTACCTGGTGACGGGACTGTTCGTGGGCCTGGCCGGCGGCTCGTTCACCGTCGGTATCGCGTACTGTGCGCGCTGGTTCGAGCGCGATCGCCCGGGGCTCGCCATGGGCATCTTCGGTGCCGGCAACACCGGCGCCGCGGTGACCAAGCTGGTGGCGCCGGCCATCGTGGTCGCCTACGGCTGGGCGATGGTGCCCAAGGTGTACGCGGTTGCGATGCTCGCGACCGCGATCCTGTTCTGGTTCTTCAGCCACACCGACAAGACGCACGTCGCGCGCACGGGCGTCACCGTGCGCGAGCAGCTCGCCGCGCTCAAGGACCCGGTGGTGTGGCGCTACAGCCAGTACTACTCCATCGTGTTCGGCGGCTACGTCGCCCTGTCGCTGTGGATGACCAAGTACTACATCTCGGAATACGGTTTCGACATCCGTCTGGCCGCGCTCCTGGCGGCGGGTTTCAGCATCCCGGGCGGGGTGCTGCGCGCCATCGGCGGCTGGATCTCGGACCGGTACGGCGCGCACACGGTCACCTGGTGGGTGCTGTGGATTTCGCTCGTGTGCCTGTTCTTCCTCTCCTACCCGCAGACCAGTCTGACCATACAGACGGTCAGCGGCCCCAGGAGCTTCGAGATCGGGCTCAACGCCACGATGTTTACCGTGCTGATGTTCGCCATGGGCATCGCCTTCGCCATCGGCAAGGCCTCGGTGTTCAAGTACATCTCCGACGACTATCCGCACAACATCGGCGTGGTCTCCGGCGTGGTGGGCCTGGCCGGCGGACTCGGCGGCTTCATCCTGCCGATCATGTTCGGCGCGCTGGTCGACATCACCGGCGTGCGCTCCTCGGCGTTCATGCTGATGTTCGGCATCATCTGGGTGTCGCTGATGTGGATGTACTTCACCGAAGTTCGCCCGATGGAGGCGGAGCGCGCCCGCCAGCATCCGGAGCCGACGCATTTCGCCTGATGCGCCACCCCGCCCGCGCGCACCCATGAGCAACCAGACCCTCACGCGCTGGAACCCGGAGGATGCCGCGTTCTGGGAGTCACAGGGCGCCCGCATCGCCAACCGCAACCTGTGGATCTCGATCCCTTCGCTGATGCTCGCGTTCGCGGTGTGGATGGTGTGGAGCGTGGTGGTCGTCAACCTGCCGCACGTCGGCTTTCGCTTCTCCACCGAGGAGCTGTTCTGGCTCGCGGCGCTGCCCGCGCTGTGTGGCGCGAGCCTGCGCATCGTGTACTCGTTCATGGTGCCGATCTTCGGGGGCCGGCGCTGGACCGTGATCTCGACCGCCTCGCTCGCCGTGCCCGCGCTGGGCATGGGGCTCGCCGTGCAGGACCCGGCGACGCCCTACTCGAGCTTCGTCGCGATGGCGCTCCTGTGCGGCCTGGGCGGGGGGCACTTCTCCTCGAGCATGGTCAACATCAACTACTTCTTCCCCAGCGCACAGAAGGGCACGGCGCTCGGCCTCAACGCGGGCCTGGGCAATCTGGGCGTGTCGCTCGCGCAGTTCGTGGTGCCCGCGGTGATCACAGCCGGCATCTTCGGGGCCCTGGGCGGCGAGGCGCAGGCCTGGAGCCGCGAAGGCGAGACACGCCAGGTCTGGCTGCAGAACGCCGGCTTCGTCTGGCTGCCCTTCATCGCCTTCTTCACGGTGGCGGCCTGGCTGGGGATGGACGACCTGGACACCGCGAAGGCCTCCGTCGCCGAACAGGCCAGGGGCTACACCCGCAGGCACAGCTGGATCCTCGCCTGGCTCCACCTGGGAACCTTCGGCTCGTTCATCGGTTATTCGGCGGCTCTGCCGCTGCTGATCCAGAGCCAGTTTCCGCACGCCAACGCGCTGTCGTACGCCTGGCTCGGACCGCTGCTGGGGGCGCTCATCCGGCCCTTCGGCGGCTGGCTCGCCGACAAGCTCGGCGGCGCGCGGGTGACGTTCTGGAATTTCGCCGCCATGGCCGCGGGGGTGCTGGGGGTGTTCGCGTTCCTGCCGCAGGCCGGGCAGGGCGGGAACTTCTACGGATTCCTCGCGGTGTTCATGGCGCTGTTCATCGCCGCCGGGATCGGCAACGGCTCGACCTTCCGCATGATCCCGATCGTGCTCATCGGCGAGCGCCTGCGCGAGGCGGCCGGCGGCGGCCGCGCGGCCGAGGAACAGGCGCTGCGCGAGGCGCACACCGAGTCCGCCGGTGCCCTGGGCCTCGCCTCGGCCCTGGGCGCGGTCGGCGGATTCGTCATCCCGATGAGCTCCGGCGCCTCGATCACGCTCACCGGCGGCGTGAACGGGGCCCTCGCCATGTTCATCGTGTTCTACGCCACCTGCATCGCGTTGACCTGGTGGTACTACTCGCGCCGCGGCGCTGCGGCGCCGTGCTGAAGCGAGCATCGCGCACCGAATGACACTCGAGAAAGGGTGAATGCCATGACCTGGCTGAAGAAGTGGGAGCCCGAGAATCCGCAGTTCTGGAACGAGACCGGCAGCGCCGTCGCCTGGCGCACGCTGTTCCTCACCACGTTTTCGCTGGGGGCCTCGTTCGCCACCTGGTTCGTGATGAGCGCCGTGGTGGTGCGCATGCCCGGTCTGGGGTTCAAGTTCGACACCATGCAGCTGTTCTGGCTCGCGGCCATGCCGGGACTGGCCGGGGGCACGCTGCGGCTGATCCACACCTTCCTCATCCCGATCTTCGGCACCCGGCTCACCATCACCAGCGCGACCTTCCTCAAGGTAATCCCGATGGTGTGGCTCGGTTTCGCGATCCAGGACAACACCACCTCTTTCGCCACCTTCATGGTGATCGCGTTCCTGTGCGGCATGGGCGGCGGCGACTTCTCCTCCTACATGCCCTCGACCAGCCTGTTCTTTCCCAAGCGGCTGCAGGGCACCGCCATGGGCATCCAGGCGGGCATCGGCAATTTCGGCGTCAGCCTGGCCCAGTTCATCACGCCCTGGATCATCGGCTTCGCGGCCCTGGGCGCCGTGGTGGGCTCGCCGCAGGTGTTCACCGCGGTGGTCAAGGCGAAGGAAGTGACGCTCGACCGCTCGGGCGGCGTGGTGACCGACGTCAAGGTGAGCGACGAGAAGCTCGCCGCCGCGCTCGCGCTCGCCCGCGACCAGACCGGGCGGGTGACCGGCATCGCGCCGCGGGACGCGGATGCCGCCAGGGACCTGCGCGGGACGGTGAAGAAGAACGAACAGGGGGAACTCGTCGACGCGCAGGTGAACCGCGTCTCGCGGCGCGACCTGTGGCTGCAGAACGCCGCTTTCTGGTTCGTGCCTTACCTCCTTCTCGCGGGGATTCTCTGCTGGGTTTTCCTGCGCAGCGTTCCGGTCAAGGCTTCGTTCACCGACCAGCTGGACATCATGACGAACAAGCACACCTGGTTCTGCGTGATCACCTACATCATGACCTTCGGTTCGTTCTCGGGCTTCTCCGCCGCGTTCCCGATCATGATCAAGACGATCTACGGCGGTTTCGACGGCGCGCCCGATCCGCTGACCTACGCCTACCTGGGGCCCCTGATCGGCTCGCTGATACGCGCCCTCGGCGGGCCGCTCGCCGACCGCTTCGGCGGCAGCGTCTGGACGCAGGTCTCCGGCCTGGGGTTGATCGCCGGTTGCCTGTTCCTGATCTTCGGGGGCTACCTCACGCCGGCCTCGGTGGACCAGTTCGGCGGGTTCATATGGGGCATGCTGTGGCTTTTCCTGATGTCCGGGATCGGCAATTTCGCCACCTTCCGCCAGTACCCGATCGTGTTCGCGAACTCGTCGCGTCAAGGCGCGCAGGTGCTCGGCTGGACCGGCGCCTGGGCCGCGTACGGGCCGTTCGTGTTCTCCTCGCTGATCGGCGCCTCGATCACCGCCACCGGATCGGCGGCGACTTTCTTCTGGGGCGCCATCGCGTTCTACGTCGTCGCTTCCCTGGTCAACTGGGTCTACTACACCCGGCCCGGTGCGGTGCGCGGCGACTGGGGCACGGGCAGGACGTGGTGGGACCGGCTCTCCGCGGCGGAGCGCGCGAACTACAACCACGCCAAGGTCTGAGCCGCTCTATGAGAAAATCGCGCCCACGCAGGGCAAGGCGCGCGCAACGCGCGCCGGCCCTGCCTGTGCCGGGTCTCAGGAGGAGATACCCATGATGAACCACGCCGTCGCCGTCGGCGGCATCGCCTATGGCCTGTTGCTGATGGCAATCCCCTTCGTGCGCAGTGGGATTACCGAGGCCTTGCGCATCGACGCGCTGCTCCTGCCCAAGGCGGGCGAGTCCACGCGGGCGCTGAACTTCGTGGCGGGCGCGGCGCTGGCCGGCTACAACGCCTGGGCGCTCCTCGCCTGATCGTCTTTCCACACGGAAGCACCGAACCACCATGAGCCACTTTCTCGATCGACTCAGCTACTTCACGCGCCATCGCGAGGCCTACGCCGGCGGCCACGGTATCGTCACGCGCGAGGACCGCACCTGGGAGGAGGGCTACCGGCAGCGCTGGCAGCACGACAAGATCGTGCGCTCCACCCACGGCACCAACTGCACCGGCTCGTGCAGCTGGAAGATCTACGTGAAAGGCGGCATCGTCACCTGGGAGACCCAGCAGACCGACTACCCCCGTACCCGCCCCGACCTGCCCAACCACGAGCCGCGCGGCTGCTCGCGCGGCGCCTCCTATTCCTGGTACCTGTACAGCGCCAACCGGGTGAAGTACCCGATGGTGCGCGGGCGCCTGCTGCGCGCCTGGCGCGAGGCGCGCAGGTCGATGGGGCCGGTCGAAGCCTGGGCGTCGATCGTCGAGTCCCCCGAGGCCTCGAAGGCGTACAAGTCCCGCCGCGGTCTGGGCGGCTTCGTGCGCTCCACCTGGGAGGAGGTGAACGAGATCATCGCCGCGGCCAACGTGTACACGATCAAGCGCTGGGGTCCCGACCGGGTGATGGGCTTCTCGCCCATTCCCGCCATGTCCATGGTGTCTTACGCGGCGGGCAGCCGGTATCTGTCGCTCATCGGCGGCGTGTGCATGAGCTTCTACGACTGGTACTGCGACCTGCC
>JADLDQ010000066.1 GCA_020846575.1 Burkholderiales bacterium | reverse complement strand
TCTTCTCTTCCAGGTCACGGCTCGCGAACGCGAGTCGGTGCCCGTCCGTCGCGATCAGCTTGAGCGCTCCTTCCTCGATCACCATCAACAAGCCGTTGAGGTAGTAACGGATGTCCTGCTGAGCCATCGCATACTGCACCAGGCCGATCAGGCTCTTCAGCAGCGACTGCGGTACCGAAAAGTGCGTGGACGGAGCCTGCGCGGCGGCAAGACGCGGGAAATCCTCCGCCGGCAGCGTCTGCAGGTTGAAACGGCTCTTTCCCGACTTCAAGTGCAGCCGGCGGTCCTGGAGCGTGAGGTTCAACTCGCTGCCCTCCGGGAGTGCCCGAAGAATATCCAGAAGCTTCTTTGCCCCCACCGTCACGGACTCGTCCGCGCCGCCGGGTTCGGCTTGCGTGACGGCCTTGATTTCGATCTCGACATCGGTCGCCACCAGGGCAATCTGCCCCGGCCCGCGCGCAAGCAGAACGTTGGAGAGAATCGGCAGGGTGTGACGTCTCTCGATAATGCCGGAGACCGCCTGCAAGGGCTTCAGCAGCGCCTCGCGGCTTATCTTTATCAGAGTCATTTATTCTTCCTTGATGAGATTAGTGAAGACCCCACCCGGCTGTGGATAACAGGCGCCCGGCCGCACCGCAAGGCGCTCCAGCCGTCTCGGCGGGCTGTGCACAAGCGCCTGCACCAGTGTGAATCGGAATCGAACAAGTCTCCCCGCAGTGCTGCGAGCCGCCGCCGCCAACATTTCTTCCCCAGTGTGTCCACAGGCTGGGCGGATTCATGCCTTGAGTACCTGCTCCAGTACGTGGTAGTCGCGGTTGATCTCGTGGTCCTTCTCCCGCAGCGAGGCGATGGTCCGGCAGGCGTGCAGCACGGTCGTGTGATCGCGGTTTCCGAAGGCATCCCCGATGTCGGGAAGGCTGATCTGGGTTAGGTCGCGCGCCAGTGCCATTGCCAGCTGTCGCGGTCGAGCGATGTTGCGGCTGCGCTTCTTGGAGTGCAGGTCCGATACCTTGATCTTGTAGAACTCGGCTACCGTCTTCTGGATGTTTTCGATGGTGATCTGCCGGTTCTGCGCCGAGAGCAGGTCCTTCAGCGCCTCCTTGGCAGAGTCGAGCGTGATTTCCTTCGCGCTGAAGCGGGCGAAGGCGGCCACGCTCTTCAGTGCGCCTTCGAGTTCGCGCACGTTGGAGCGAATGTGCTTGGCGATGAAGAAGGCGACGTCCTCGCTCACCGCGACGCCGACCAGCTCCGCCTTCTTCAGCAGGATGGCCACCCGCATTTCCTGCTCGGGCGGCTCGATCGCCACGGTGAGACCCCAGGAAAACCGCGACTTCAGCCGTTCGTCGATGCCGGCGAGGTCCTTGGGATAGGTATCACAGGTGATGATCACCTGCTTGTGACCCTCGATCAGGGCGTTGAAGGCGTAGAAGAACTCTTCCTGAGTTCGATCCTTGCCGGTGAAGAACTGGATGTCATCGATCAGCAGCAGGTCGAGCGAGTGGTAATAGCGCTTGAACTGCTCGAAGGACTTCTGCTGGTAGGCGCGCACGACATCGGAGATGTACTGCGCGGCATGCAGGTAGCGTACTTTGACCCGCGGCTGGTTCTCAAGTACGTGATTGCCGACAGCATGGATAAGGTGGGTCTTCCCCAGGCCCACGCCGCCGTAAATGAACAGCGGGTTGTACGAGGTGCCTGGATGATCGGCAATCTGCAGCGCGGCGGCTCGCGCCAGCTGATTGGCCTTGCCCGTGACGAAACTCTCGAAGGTGAATTCGGGGATCAGTCCGGCGCGCTCGACCCCGGCGGCGCGCTCGGCCGAGGCCGGGGCAGACGGGCGCTGCGCCCCGGGCTGCGCCGGCGCGGAACGGGCAGGGATTGCCTCTGCTGCGGTCTCGAGCCCCAGCGTTACCCGGACCGGAGCCGCGAAAAACTCGACTCCCATCGCTTCGATTCGCGGTGCGAAACGTTCCTTCACCCACTGCAATACGAAACGATTCGGAGCGAGCAACCGTACCTCTCCGTCGGGGGCCGGTATGCCGTCGATTCGCAGAGGTCGAATCCAGGTATTAAATTGTTGAGCGGGAAGCTCTTTTTCGAATCGGCTCAGGCAGCTGAGCCAGAATTCTTCCATGACTTTCGAGGATGACTTTCAGGCCGGTGAACCAGTGGCGATTCTACCCTCTTGAAGGGGAGTTATCCACAGGGTGAAGCACTGATATTCCTTGACAATTTGGTTACGCACCGAGTCAAATACCCGGTTTTCCGCCGCCCTATGGAACCCAGAGGCAGCTGTCCATGAAACGCACTTTCCAACCCTCGGTGATCAAGCGAAAGCGGACCCACGGCTTCCTGGTGCGCATGCGCACTCGAGGGGGCCGAGCCGTCATCCGGGCCCGTCGCGCCAAGGGCCGCGCGCGGCTGGCTGCCTGACGGAGCCTCTTGCGCGGTCCCGCCCGCTTCCGGAGCAGCCAGCGCCTCTCCGGCGGCGACATCAGCCGGATCCTGGCCTCCGGACGGCGCATCAAGGTCGAACCCATCCTCGCGCACGTCCTCTCGAACGGTCTGCCCTGGGCTCGACTGGGGGTCGTGGTACCCAAGCGCCAGTTTCGCCGGGCAGTGGATCGCAACCGCATCAGGCGGCAACTGCGGG
>JADLDQ010000427.1 GCA_020846575.1 Burkholderiales bacterium | reverse complement strand
GAAGGACCTGCAGAAGAAGAAGGGCACCGCCATCCTGCTGATCACGCACGATCTGGCCGTCGTCGCCGAAACCGCCGACCGCGTCGGCGTGATGTACGCCGGGCGAATCGTGGAGTCGGGTTCGCGCGATCAGATCATCCGGAACCCCTCGCATCCGTACACTGTCAAGCTGATGCAGTCGCTGCCGCGCGGCGAGGCCCGCAGCGACGCGCTGCAGACGATCGAAGGCCGCGTGCCGCCGGCCACGCGCTATCCGACGTGGTGCCGCTTCGCCGACCGCTGCCACATGGTTCACGACGCCTGCCGCACGGTCGATCCGGTGCTGCTGCCGCTCGATGAGAACCACGCCGCGGCCTGCATTCTCTACGACGAGAACCGCCCCGAAGGAAAGATTGTCCCTGCCGAAGTCCGCAAGGCGGTGCCCGCGGTGCCCCGCGCCGAGGCGCAGGACAGCGACGAGATCCTGGTGCGCATCGAGGGCCTGAAGGTCCACTTCCCGATCAAGAAGGGCGTCTTCAAGCACACCGTCGGGCACGTAAAGGCCGTCGACGGCGTGGACTTGGCGTTCAAGCGCGGTAAGACCATCGCCGTCGTCGGGGAATCCGGCTGCGGCAAGACAACGCTCGGCAAGGCGCTGCTGCAGCTGGTGAAGCCCACTGCCGGACGCGTCTGGGTCGGCGACACGGATTTGACGACGCTCAGCCGCAGCTCGCTGCATTCCTTCCGCCGGCGCCTGCAGGTGATCTTCCAGGACCCGTATTCGGCCTTGAACCCGCGCATGATGGTGGGCGAGATCGTCATGGAAGGCATGCAGGCGCACGGCATCGGGCGCAACCGCGCCGAACGCGAAGAGCGCGTGAAGGAACTGCTGCCGAATGTCGGCCTGGACCCCGACATGATCCACCGCTACCCGCACGAGTTCTCCGGCGGGCAGCGACAGCGCATCGGCATTGCGCGCTGCCTGGCCGTCGATCCCGATTTCATCGTCTGCGACGAGGCCACCAGCGCGCTGGACGTCTCCGTGCAGGCGCAGATCATCAACCTGCTCGCCGAACTGCAGAAGTCGATGGGCCTGACCTATCTTTTCATCACGCACAACCTGGGCGTGGTCGAGTACCTCGCCGACGAAGTCGCCGTGATGTACCTGGGCCGCATCGTCGAACAGGGCAGCACCGAGGAAGTCTTCAAGCACCCCAAGCACCCGTACACGCGCGCGTTGCTCTCTGCCGTCCCGCAGATCGACCCGTCGAGCGGCGCGAAGAAGATCCGGCTCGGCGGCGACGTGCCTTCGCCCATCCGCCCGCCCGCCGGCTGCCACTTCAATCCACGCTGTCCCGAGGTAATGCCGCGCTGCAAGGAGGCGTACCCGGGCGT
>JADLDQ010000065.1 GCA_020846575.1 Burkholderiales bacterium | reverse complement strand
TTCCTCGCCAACATGAGCCACGAGATCCGCACGCCGATGAACGCGATCCTCGGGTTCACGGAGCTGCTGCGACGCGGCTACGACAGGAACCGGCAGGACGCGGCCCGGTTCCTCGATACCATCCACGCCAGCGGCACCCACCTGGTCGAGCTGATCAATGACGTCCTGGACCTCTCGAAGGTCGAGGCCGGGCAGATGGAAATGGAGCGCCTCGCCTGCGCGCCGCACCGGATCGCGCGCGAGGTGGTGACGGTGCTGGCGCAGCGCGCCGCGGACAAGGGCATCACGCTCGAACTCGACGCGGCCGGAGCGCTTCCCGACACCATACGGACCGACCCGCGGCGCCTGCGCCAGATTCTCACCAACCTGGCGGGCAACGCCATCAAGTTCACCGATGCGGGCGGCATCCGGATCGTGCTGCGCCTGGAAGGCGAGCCGGGGCGGGCGCTGCTCGCCATCGACGTGACCGATACCGGCATCGGCGTCTCACCCGAGAAGCTCGAGAGCATCTTCGATCCGTTCGTGCAGGCGGACGCGAGCGTGACGCGCCGCTTCGGCGGAACCGGCCTGGGCCTGTCGATCAGCCGCCGCTTCGCGCGCGCGCGCGGCGGCGACATCGTGGCGAGCAGCGCCCCGGGCCGCGGCAGCGTGTTCCGCGTCACCATCGATACGGGGTCCCTGGACGGCGTGAGAATGCTCGATCGCGCCGAAGCGCTCGCCGAATCGGGGAGCGCCGTCACCCAGACAGGCGCCCGGTGGCGCTTGCGGCCCGCGCGCGTCCTGGTGGTCGACGATGGCCCCGAGAACCGGGAACTGGTCAGGCTCGTGCTGCAGGAGCAGGGGCTCGCGGTCGAGGAGGCGGAGAACTGCCTGGCCGGCCTGGACAAGGCGCTTGCCGGGCGCTACGACGCGGTGCTCATGGACATCCAGATGCCCGAGATGGACGGCCACACCGCGGCAAGACTCATGCGCGAAGGCGGTGTCACGGCGCCGGTCCTCGCGCTTACGGCCCACGCGATGAAGGGATTCGAAAAGGAGATCGAGGCGAGCGGCTTCAGCGGCTACCTTACCAAGCCGGTCGACATCGACACGCTCGTCGGAACCCTGGCACAGGCGCTGGGCGGGGAACGCCTGGCGGCCGGTGAGGCCGCGGTGACCGCAGCCGAGAATCCACCGGCCGCAGCGCCGGCCTGCCAGGCGCAGCGTGATGAGGAGCCGGGCGCGGGCGCGCCAAGGGTCGTTTCGCGGCTCGCCAACCGGCCCCGTCTCGTGCCGGCGATCCGCAAGTTCGCCGAGCGGCTCGGCGCGCAGCTCGACGCCATGGACGCGGCGCTCGGCGCGGGCGACCACGCCGCGCTCGCCGGCCTCGCCCACTGGCTCAAGGGCGCCGCCGGTACGGTGGGCTACGACCAGTTCACCGACCCCGCGGTGAAGCTGGAGCAGCTTGCCAAGGCCGGCGCCGGCGGCGAGATCGGCCACGCGCTTGCCGGCCTGCGCGCGCTCCAACAGCGCATGAGCGTCCCGGCGGAACCTGCATCTGAGCCTGCGACGCAAACATGACAAGCATGACAAGCATGACAAGAGGAGCGAACTCCATGAACGAAACAACCCGCGCGACTCTCGCCGTGCGGCCCGAGGCAGGCAACACGCGCGCCGATGCGGCGCCGGTCCTGTCCAGGGGCGCCGTGATCATGATGGTCGACGACGAGCCCACCACGCTGGACGTGCTTCAGAGCTTCCTGGAGGATGCGGGCTACTCCCGCTTCGTCTCGACCAGCGACTCGGCCGGGGCGATGGCGCTGGTCGCGAGCGAGCAGCCCGACGTGGTCCTGCTCGATCTCATGATGCCGCAGGTGAGCGGCTTCGAGATTCTCGCTGCGATACGCGCCGAGGCGAGGTTGCGGCAGACGCCGGTGATCGTGCTGACCTCGTCCACCGACGCGCAGACAAAGCTCAGGGCGCTCGAACTGGGGGCAACCGATTTCCTGGCGAAGCCGGTCGACTCCAGCGAGCTCGCCCTGCGGCTGCGCAACATCCTCGCGGCGAAGGCCTACCTCGACCGCCTGACCCATTTCGACGCGCTGACGGGCCTGCGCAACCGGCAGATGTTCCTCGAGCAGTTCGACCAGGCGCTGCGCCAGTGGTCGCGCTACGGCGGCTCGGGCGCCGTGCTTCACATCGACATCGATCGCTTCAAGCAATTCAACGAAGCCTTCGGGCAGGCGCTGGCCGACCAGATGTTGAAAGAAGTCGCAACGCGGCTCGAAGCCTGCGTGCGCAGCAGCGACCCGGTGGCGCGAATAGGCGATGAGGCCGGCGCGCCGAGCCTGTCTCGGCTGGGGGGAGACGAGTTCGCGGTGCTCCTCACGCAGGTCGAACGGGCCGAGAACACGATCATCGTCGCCAAGCGACTGTTGGACGCCGTGGGCGCGCCCTTCGACATCGGCGGGCGGGAACGGTTTGTGAGCTGCAGCATCGGCATCTCGGTCTTTCCCGGCGACAGCACGGACCGGGAAACGCTGCTGCAGAACGCCGCGGCCGCGCTGGTGCAGGCAAAGAAGCGGGGCGGCAACAGCTACGCGTTCCATT
>JADLDQ010000064.1 GCA_020846575.1 Burkholderiales bacterium | reverse complement strand
GCTGCAGATGTTCCTGCTCGGCCGTGCGGTTGACCGCGACGAGCGCCGTTTCCACGTCCGCCAGCGCCGCGAGGATCGCCTTGCGATAGCTCTCCACCAGCTCCAGCTCCCGGGCGCTGGACAGTGCGGCCTGGCCGCGCAGCCGCCCGCCGTCGAAGATCGGCGCGAGCAGCGACGCACCGAGCGTCACCGCGGAGAGCGGCGAATCGGCCAGGGACAGCAGCCGGGCGCTGGACAGGCCCACGGAGCTCGAGAGCGAGAACTCGGGGAGCAGGGCCGCGCGCGCCGCGGTCACGTTGGCGTTGGCGGCCGCCAGTTGCGCCTCGGCGCTCGCTATGTCCGGGCGCCTCGCCAGCACCTGCGCCGGCAGGTCCGGAGCGACCGAGGGCACGGCGATGTCGCCGACGCGGGTGGACGAGACGCCGAAGGTCCCGGGCGCGCGTCCCGCCAGGATCGCCAGCGCCGCGAGCGCCTGGCGCTCCTCGCGCGCAAGCGGCGGCAGCGCCGCGCGCAGGCTCAGCAGCGCCGTTTGCTGCCGCGACACGTCCAGCGCCGAGGCCGAACCGAAGCGAAAGCGCGCGTTCACCACCGCGAACACGCGCTCGGCGATGGCGATGTTCTCGCGCGCCAGGGCGAGCCGGCCGCGGATCGAGAGCACCTGGAAGTAGGCGTTGGCGACGCCGGCGAGCAGCGTCAACCGCGCGGTCTCGCGCTCGTAGCGACTCGCCCGCAGCGAGGCTTCGGCCGCGCCGATGCCGGCGCCGATGCGGCCCCACAAGTCGATCTCATAGGAAGCCGCGAGGTTCGCGCTGCTGGAATCCCGTGTCGAGGGACCGGCGAGCGTGTCGCCGCGGCTTTCCTGCCGGGATGTCGAGGCGCCGGCGCCGAGTGCGGGCAGGAGCGGCGCGGCCGCGATCTGCAACTGCGCCTGCGCCTGCCGCACCCGCTGCGCGGCGATGGCGAGGTCGGGACTGCCGGCCAGCGCCGAGGCGACCAGCGCCGAGAGTTCTCCCGAGCCGAAGCTGTTCCACCAGTCCTGCGCCAGGAGGGTGGGTGACGGCGGCGCCGGCTCGACCCAGGTCTCGGGAAGCGCCACCGCCGGCTGCGGCGGCGGGGAACGGGTCAACGCGCAGCCCGCCAGCGCCAGCGCCGCGGCGAGCGCCAGCGCGCGCCCGGCGCCGCCGTGCGGGCGGGAGCGCAGGGGTGTCACGCAGGGCTCACTCGGCCGATAGCGCCACGACCGGATCGACGCGCGCCGCCTTGCGCGCCGGCATGAAACCGAACAGCAGCCCGGTGGCGAACGCGCAGCCGAAGGCGAGCAGCACCGGCCCGGTGGAGAACTGGACCGGCTTGCCGAAGTACTGGATCAGCACCGCCGTACCGAGACCCGCCGCGACCCCGATCAGACCCCCGGCCGAGGAGACCACCAGGGCCTCGGTGAGGAACTGCTGCAGGATGTTGCGCTGGCGCGCGCCGGTGGCCATGCGGATGCCGATCTCGCGGGTGCGCTCGGTCACGCTCACCAGCATGATGTTCATCACCCCGATGCCGCCCACCAGGAGCGAGATCGCCGCGATCGAGCCGAGCAGCACGGTGAGCGTGTTCTGCGTCTCCATCGCCGCCTCGATGATGGAGGCCATGTTGCGGATGCGGAAATCCTCGCTGCGGTGGCGTTCGGTGAGCAGCTCGGTGACCGCCGCCTGGGTGGCGTCGATGCGGGCGAGGTCTTCCACCGCCACGGTCACCGTGCGCAGGTTGCGCTGCCCCCACAGGCGCAGCCCCCCGGTGGTGTAGGGCACGAGCACCGTATCGTCCAGGTCCGCGCCCCAGGGCGCCGCCCCCTTGGGTGAGAGCACGCCCACCACCTGGAACATGATGTTGTTGAGCATCAGGTACTGCCCCAGGGGGTCCTCGCCGCGCGGGAACATGGTGTCGGCGACGGTCTTGCCCAGTACCGCCACGGTTGCGTAGCGGCGCACGTCCTCGTCCGAGAACAAGCTGCCGTGCATCACCGGCCATTCCCGCGCGACGGAGAAGCTCGCCGAGGTGCCGGTGCCCTGTGTCTGGTAGTCGATGTTGGCGTGCCTGATGGTCAACCCCCCTCCCAGCTCCGGCACGGCGGCGATCACGTTGGGCAGATCCTCGATCGCCTGCGCGTCCTCCGGAATCAGCGTGGCGATGCTGCCGCCTTGCCCGCGCCGATTCGCCGCCGTCGGCCGTATCAGGAGCAGGTTGGTGCCCATGGAGCTGATGCGGTCCAGCACCGACTGCCTGGCGCCGTCGCCCACGGCCAGCATGGCGATCACCGAACCCACCCCGATCACGATTCCCAGCAGCGTGAGCGCGGTGCGGAACAGGTTCGCGCGCAGCGCGCGCACGGCGGTGTGCGCCGCCTCGAACGCGCCGGCGACGAAGGAGGCGCTCTCCTTGGCGTGCGCCTCGGCCGGCGCGTGCGGCGCGACACCATCCGCGGGGACCTGCGGTCCGGGATCCGCGGCGATGCGCCCGTCGCGGATGTCGATGATGCGGTTCGCCTCCGCGGCCACCTCGGGCGCGTGCGTGATCAGGATCACGGTGTGCCCGCGGCGTGAGAGGTCCTTGAGCAGCGCCATCACCTCGGCGCCGCTGTTCGAGTCCAGGGCGCCGGTTGGCTCGTCGGCGAGGATCACGCGGCCGCCGTTCATCAGCGCGCGCGCGATCGACACCCGCTGCTGCTGCCCGCCGGAGAGTTCGCTCGGCCGGTGGTCGAGCCGCTCGGCGAGGCCGAGGGAACCCAGCAGCCGCGCGGCCCGCTCGCGGCGCTCGCGCGGGCCGAGCCCGGAGTACAGCGCCGGCACCTCCACGTTCTCCAGCGCCGTGGCGGTGGCGATCAGGTGGTAGCTCTGGAAGATGAACCCGAAGGCCTCGCGCCGCAGCCGCGCCAGTTCATCGGGGCTGAACGCCGAGACGTCCTCGCCCATGAACAGGTAGCGCCCGCCGCTCGGGCGGTCCAGGCACCCCAGGATGTTCATCAGCGTGGTCTTGCCCGAGCCCGAGGCGCCCATGATGGCGATGAACTCGCCCGGGTAGATGCTGAGCGACACGCCCGCGAGCGCGGTCACCGCCAGCTCGCCGCTGCGGAAGCGCCGCGTCACGTCGCGCAACTCGATCAGCGGCGCGGCGCTGTCCAGACGGACGAAGGGTTCGACGGCGAGATCGCGCTTCATGGCGTGGCTCCGATCGGGGAACTGCAGTCGACTAAAGCTTGGGCTGGAACTTGGGCGCGCCACCGGCGGCGGGCCGCACGGCTGTGGCGCCGCGGGCGCGCAGCACCACCTTCTCGCCGGGTTCGAGCCCGGCGCGGATCTCAGCGGAAATGCGGTTGGTCATGCCGACGCGCACCGGGCGGTCCTCGACAGTGCCGTCGTCCCGAAGCACCTGGACCAGCGCGCGCCCGCCCGCACCCGGGCGCGCGCCGCCCTTGCGTGCGTCGCCGGCCGAGCCGCTCGGCTGGCCGGCCCTGCCCAGCGCAGCCTCGCCCCGCGCAGCCTCGCCCGGGGCAGCCTTGTCCTGCGCGGACCTGTCCTGCGCGGACCTGTCCGGTACGGCCGTGCCGTTGCGTGGCACACCCGGCGCCTCGCCGCCCTTCTTTGCGCCGGGGCCAGCGCCGCCCGCCGGCCTCAGCGCCGCCACCGGCACGTATACCGCGTCCCTGACGCTCGCCACGACGAAGAAGACCTGCGCGGTCATCTGGGTCATCAGCTCGCGCGTGGGGTTGGGCACGTCGAACAGCGCGTCGTAGAGCACCACGTTGTTGACCACGTTGGGCGTGGGCATGAGCTGGCGCAGCTTTGCGTTCCAGCGCCGGCCCTCGCCGCCGAGGATGGTGAAGTACACCTCCATGCCTGGCCGAAGCCGCGTCACGTCGGCCTCCGAGACCTGCGCCTGCACCGTCATGGTCGAGAGATCGGCCACGCGCATCACGATGGGCGCCTGCTGGTTGGCGTTCAGCGTCTGGCCATGCTTGGCCGGCTGCGACACCACCGTACCGGCGATGGGCGCGTAGATCTTGGTGTAGCCGAGGTTCGCCTCGTCGGCGCGCAGCGTGGACTCGGTCTGCTGCATCTGCGCCCCGAGGGCCTCGATCTGGGCGCCGATGGAGCGCACCGAGGCTTCCGCGACTTGCAGCGCCTCCTCGGTCGTCGCGTTCTCCTTGATGAGGTTGCGCTGCCGTTCGCGCTGGATCTGCGCGAGCGCGAGCTGCGACTGCTTGTCGGCGAGCTGCGCCTGCTGGTTGCGAAGCTGGGCGCGCGAGGCGTCCACCCGTGCGAGGAAGACCGTGGGGTCGATCTCCGCGAGCAGATCTCCCTGCTTTACCGCCTCGCCGATCGCCACGTTCAGTTTCTTCAACTGACCGGAGACCTGCGTGCCCACGTCCACGTAGCTGAGCGGCTGGAGCGTGCCGGTGGCTGTCACCAGGTCCTCCAGGCTGCCGCGCCGCGCCTCGGCCGTGAGCGGCTGCTCTTGCGCCTTGCCCGGCGCGAACCATCGCTGCCAGCCGTAGTAGCCGCCAGCGGCGAGGACGGCGAGGGCGAGTGCGAGGAGCAAGCCCTTCGCCAGGCCGCGACCGGAGCGCGAGCGCGCCCGCTGCTGGGCAGGGTGCACTTCGGCGCAAAGGGCGGCAGGATCCGAAACCACGGTGGAGGCTTTCTCGGCAGGAACGCTGGCGACCCCCGGAAGTTTAAGCCATGCCCTTCTCGCGGCGCCGCCCGAGTTGGTAAGAAATCGTTACAGAACCGTGGGATACGCGCGCCTGTGGCGGCGAGCTCCCGATCCTCGCCCGAGTTGGACCGACCCCTTGCACGCAGTGTTCAGGGTATATTGCTAAGGTTCAAGATGGTGCCATAAGCCGCGCGTTTTCTCGTTGAACATCAAGCTGCCCGCTGCCGCGGGCCGAGGGGGTACGCATGAAACTTGGGTTGCTGGCAGGCCTGGGGATGAGCCTCGTCGCGGGCGCGTTCTGGCCGTTGTCTCCGGTGCTTTCCGCGGAGGCGGCGGACTCCTATCCCAGCCGGGCGGTGCGCGTCGTCGTTCCTTTTCCGCCCGGCGGG
>JADLDQ010000063.1 GCA_020846575.1 Burkholderiales bacterium | reverse complement strand
GCCGCTCGCGGCGTGAGGTCACCCATGATACGGTCGCGAACCGCGAAGAACTCGTCGCGATAGGCCCGATCGGTGAAGTCAGCGTTGAAGCGAACGACGTCCGCGAACGACTTGCCGGCGGCTTCGAGGACTGACTCGAGACGCCGGAAGATCTCCTCCGACTGACCGGCTGCGGACTGGGCTGTGGTGCCATCGGGGCGGGTGTCCACCTGGCCACTGGTGAGCATGTAACGCACGCCCGCCGGCACCTCGACGCCGTGGGCCACCTTGTTGGTGCGCGGGTAGATCGAATCGAGGGCATGCATGGCCGAAATGAGGTGCTCCCGAGCCTAGCACTGATCCGCCACCCTCCCGCTCACTGCGCCCCGGGCGAGCGTGGGCCGATTTGCCATGAGCCGCGCAGTACGGGAAGCGGGGCGAACTCAACCGCCGACCTCCGGCGCAGCGGCAGGCAATGCCGGCTTCGCCGGCGGATTGCTGGCCAGCAGGTCATACACGCCGCAGGGGACTCTCACCGATCGGCCGAGGGCTTCGCCGCCGCCTCCCGCCCCGCGATGCGCCCGAACACCGCCCCCGACACGAGGCCGCTGCCCGAGCCGTAGTTGTGGTAGTACAGGCCCCCGACCAGCTCGCCGGCCGCGTACAGTCCGGCGATCGGCCGCTCCGCGGTATCCAGTACCTCGGCGCGGGGGTTGATGGCAAGACCCCCGAAGGTGAAGGTGATGCCGCAGGTGACGCCGTAGGCGTGGTAGGGCGGCTGGTCGAGCTTCTGCGCCCAGTTCGACTTGTCGATGGCGAGCCCCCGGGTGCACAGGCCGTCGCGCACGTTGGGGTCGAAGGGCACGTCCGGGCGCGGCGCGGCGTTGTAGGCGGCGACGGTCTCCAGGAACTTGCGGCCGTCCACGCCTTCGAGCTTTTGCGCGAGCGCTTCGAAGCTGTCGGCCTGCACCCGGGTGCAGCGCTTGATGCGGTAGTCCTCGCGCAGCAGGTGCGTCACCTTCTGGTCGAACACCTGCCAGGCGAACTGGCCGGGCTGTTTGAGCACTTCGCCCCCGTAGCGCGCGTAGGTGAAGGTGTGGAAGTCCGCGCCCTCGTCGAGGAAGCGCTCGCCCCTCGCGTTGATGTAGATGCAGAAGGGGTACTGGTGCTTCTGGAAGCTGTCACCCACGCTCAAGTCGCCGAAGGGCGGGGCGTTCATATCCCACTCGGTGGCGTGGCAGCCCGACCAGTGGCCGGTGGGCATGGCGCCGATGGCCAGGGCCATGTTGATGCCGCCGCCGGTGTTGTACTTGGTGCCGCGCACCTTGGCGAGGTCCCAGCCGGGGCCGAGGTAGCGGGTGCGCATTTCGGCGTTGGACTCGAAGCCGCCGCAGGCGAGGATCACCGACTTCGCGCGCACGTCCAGCGTCTTTCCGAGGCGGCGCGCGCGTACGCCCTTCACCCCCTCGTCGTCGCAAAGGAGCGAGAGCGCCGGCGTCTGGTACAGCACCGGGATGCCTTCGCGCGCGAGGCGCGCGTGCCAGGCCTTCACCAGCTCGGCCCCGCCGCCCCACACCTGTACCGCCCCGCCTCCCCAGAACTTGAAGCGGTTCCCGTGCTTGAAGCCGTGCACCCCGTAGGCGAGCTGGAAGCGCACGCCCTTGGATTGCATCCAGCGCGCGGTATCCAGGCTCTGGCGGATCATGGTCTCGGCGAGATCGGGGTCGGCGCGGTACTGCGTGAGCCGGCCAATGTCATCGAAGTACTGGTCCTCGGTGTAGGTGTCCAGCTCGACGTTCGCCAGCTCCGCGTCGGTGAGGTCGGGGATGAGTGCGCGCACGTCCGCCAGGCCGTTGTACACCACGCGGAACATGCCGCCGGTGTAGGTGGAGTTGCCGCCACGCTGGTCCTCGGGCGCGGCCTCGATCATCAGCACGCGCGCGCCGTGCTCGTGCGCCGAGAGCGCGGCGCAGGCGGCGGCGTTGCCCGCGCCCACCACGAGCACGTCGGTTTCCAGGTCGCCGCCGCTCATCGCGCTTTCTCCAGCTGGTCGGCGAGCCACGGGAACTCGTCGTAGTAGGTCGATTCGAACGCCTCGATCTGCGGACGGTGCGTCTCGGTCACCGAGACTTCGTCCAGCCCCTGCACGAGGCAGGTCTTGTGCACGCCCGACACGGCAAAGGAGAAGCAAAGCGCGTCGGCCATCAGCGTCTGCGCGGGCAGGTCGATGCGCACCGGAGCGCCCGGCCGCGGCAGCAGCCAGGCGAACAGCCGGTCCACTTCCTCTTCGGCCAGCCGGATCGGCAGCAGCCCGCGCTTGAAGCAGTTGTTGTAGAAGATGTCGCCGAACGAGGGCGCGACGAGCACCCGCAGGCCGAAGGACCAGACCGACATCACCGCGCTCTCGCGCGAGGAGCCGATGCCGAAGTTGCGCCGCGCCACCAGGATCTTCGCATCCCGGTACTCGGGGCGATTGAAGACGAACTCGGGGTTGGGCGACCCGTCTGGGAGGAAGCGCCGGTCGTGGAACAGCACCCGCTCGTGTCCCGGGCCGATGGGGAGCTTGGAGAAGCGCGCCGGGACCATCTGGTCGGTGTCGATGTTGGGCTCGTCGAAGGGGATGGCGACGGCGGTGAGGAGGGTGAGGGGTTCGGGCATGTGTGCGTCCTGGAAGGGTGTGCGATCCGAGCGCGGGCGCCGTGCCTCTGGATCAACAGACTGGCTGCTCCCCGTT
>JADLDQ010000062.1 GCA_020846575.1 Burkholderiales bacterium | reverse complement strand
TGCAGGCGGTCTGCGCGCTGGTCGTGCTGGTGTAGGTCAGCGATTCGATGGCATCGAAGCCGCGGAACCGGCTCGCCTTGCCCCGCGCCAGCCACTCGGCGGCGCACAGCGCGGCGCCGATGGCGCCCGCCTCGCCCGGGTACGGGTGCACGACGATCTGCGCGCCGGGCACTCTGCCCCGGATGAAGTCCACCTGGGCCTTGACCACCGCGAGGTTGCGGTGCGTGCCGCCCTGCAGCACGAAGTTGCGGCCCGCCGCGGCGAGGTTCTGCAGCTGGCCGGCGTACACCCATACGTTGAGCGGCAGCACGGCCGCGAGCGAGGCCATGATTTCCTCGGCCGACCATCCCTTCCTCTGCTGGTTGACGATGTCCGACTGCAGAAACACCCCGCAGCCCATCGGCAACGCCGGGATCGCGCGCGCTTCGAACGCGCGTTGCGCGTACTGCTCGATCGGAACCTGGTAGCGTTCGGCGACCCCCTGCAGGAAGGCGCCGTTGCCCGAGGAGCACTGCGAGTTCAGCCGGAAGTCCGAGACCGTGCCCTGGCGCAGGATCATGATCTTCACGTCGCAGCCACCCACGTCGCAGATGACCTCGGCGTCGCTGAAGAAATGCAATGCCGCGGTCGCGTGCGCAACCGTCTCGACGATGGACACGTCGGCGCCGACGATGTCCTCGAGGAGGTCCTTCCCGTATCCGGTGATGCCGAGTGCGTCCATGCCGGCGCCGGCGGTTTCGCGAACCTGCCGCAGCAGCACCTTCGCGTCCTCGATCGGATTGCCCTTGGAGGGGGCGTAGCAGCTCGACAGCAGCTCGCCCCCGCTGGAGAGCACCACCGCCTTGGCCGTGGTGCTGCCGAAGTCGCAACCGACGATCACCGGGCGATCGCGCCTGGCGCCGCCTCGCGCCGCAAGCGGCGGGGCAGTGCCGGCACCGTAAGCCCTCATGAACGTCGCGAGGTCGGCGGGGCCTTCGATCAGACCCCTGGATCCCTCTCGGGCCTTCGCCTCCCACTGGCCCTTGTCGATCCACGACGACAGCGCTTCACGTCCCGCATAGGCGCCGGCGGGCGCGTTCTCTCCTTGAGCGATCTCGACGCAGCCCAGGCATGCGTAGTACAGCGCATCGCAGGGCACGTCGATGAGCGACTCGGGCGGCACGCCCTGCGGAAGCGGGACCTTGCGCTCGGTCCACAGTTTCCCCAGGTGGTGCCGCCACGCCTCCTGCAGTCCCCTGAAGAACAGGTTCGGGCCGCCCAGGAGCAGCACCCGGGGCAGCGGCGTGTTCCCCTTGGTCAGAGTGGCGAGGTTCTGGTACACGACCGCTTCGAACAGGCTGGCGATGATCTCCTCGATCGGTACCCCGGCCTTGACGAGCGTGTTCGAGTCGGCCTCGGCGAAGATGCCGCACTTGGAGCTGATCTTGTGCAGCGTAAAGCCGCGGTAGCCCATCTGCGCCAGGCGCTCGCTCGCGATCTGCAGCTTGCGCGCGGTCTTCTCGATGAAGGTGCCGGTGCCGCCGCTGCACGCCGATTGCATGTAGACCTGCTTGCTCCTGCCCTCGCCGGTCGGCGTGAAAAACAGCGTCTTCATGTCTTCGCCGCCGATCTCGGAGACGAAGTTCACGTCCGGATGCAGCTTTTCGACGGCGGCGGCGACCGCGACCACCTCCTGCACGAACCGGGCGCCGAGCAGCGGACCGACGAGCCCCGCGCCCGAACCGGTGACGAAAACCCGGTCGCGAGCGGCCCTCAGCCCGCACTCGGCCTCCATGCCCGCGAAGAACTCGAGCACCGTCTCGGCCTGCCGGGTGTTGTGCCGCTGGTAGCGCCGCCAGCGCACGCTCGAGCCCTCGACGAGCGCCGCCTTGACCGTGGTCGAGCCGATGTCCAGTCCGACGGTCAGCATGATCCGCCCCCCTGGGCAACATGCAGCGCGAGATTGGCCGCGGTCCCGGCCACGCCGCGGTGCGGTACGCGGAAGGTCGCCCTGCGAAGCTCGGCCCGCGCATCGACCGCGGCGCGCAGCGCCGCCTCCGACAGCCCGGTCCTGGCGAGCACCTCCTCGTACTCGCGCCGCGCGCGCTTCTTCGCCTCGGTGAGGATCATCTGGCAGCGCGACAGCGCGTGGACCTCGGCGTCGCCCTTGATCTCGATGGGCGCATACAGCAGCTCCGGGTAACGCCCGAGCACCGCACCCATCGCCCCGACGCTCATCGTATTCGGCATGCAGCCATAGGGTGACAGCTCGCAGGTCATGTGCGCCGTCCTGCCCAGGTGCACCCACAGCGCCTTGCCTATGAGCATGTCGCCTTCGCCCCCGTCCAGGCGACTGTGGAAGTAGGGCGCGGCGAGGCGGCGCAGTTCGTACTGGTCCGGCATGGCGCGCGGTACGCCGGCCAGCGCGTGGCGCATGCGGTCGTAAGTCCAGTGGAGCAGCGCCTGCATCGAGCGCACCGCCGCGTACTTCAACCGCGCATGCCTGGCGATGCCGATGTGGTCCTGGAAGTCCTGTGCGGCGAGGCGCAGAAGGTAGTCGAGCCAGACCGCGATCGGGGCCGGGTACACCTCGGCGCCTTCGGACTCGAGCCAGCAATGGATGTCGTGGTTGGGAGCGCCCTCGACGGTCTGCAGGTAGAACTCGCCGGTGATCTTCACCAGCGGCTTGACGCGCAGGCGCTCGACCTCGATGCGGTCGAAACGCGCCCGTACCTCGCGCATCGCGCGCACGAAGTAGCCGGTACCGAAGTGCCAGAGCGCGGCACCCCACTTCCTGCCGCGCATCGGGCGCCTGCGGAAAACCTCGTACAGGTGCTCGATGCACTCGCGCGAGACGCGCCCGGTCTCCCCCGGAATCTTCTCGTAGGGCCGCGTCTGGTACTCCATGTCCTGCACGATGTCGGTGAGCACGACGGCCCAGACCGCGCCCAGGGTGAAGGGCATTTTGATCTCGAGCCCGCCCCCGCCGGCCGGGCCCTGGTCGAGGCCGCCCTGACCGAGCAGGAAGAGCCGGAACGCCTGCTGGCCGATGTTGCGCAGCGCGAGCTCGTAGCTCTGGTGATACTGGCCGAAGCGGCAGGAGCCGCACGAGCCGGCGGTGACGTGGACATACTGCCTGGCGACCGCGTCGGCGCCGATGCGCTGCGCCTCGGTGCGCAGGAAATTGACGAGATTGCCGGTGGTGAAGCTGGTGGGGCAGCACTGGCCGATGTCGGCCACCTCGCGGCCGGCAAGGAGGTCTTCCCGGGTGGCGGCCGGCAGTATCCGCGCGCGGTGGCCGAGGTTCTCGAACACGCCCTGGATGACGCGCTCGGCACGCCAGTGCAGGCCGCCGAACAGGACCGTGACCCGGTCGCGCTCCTCACGCGTGAACGGCCGGGGCTTGTAGCTCCGGTAGGGCTCCCGGGACGCGCCCTGCGAGCCGTGCACCGGCATGGCCCGGGACGCGCGTCCCGGCGCGTTCGACGCGTCCTGCCTGACGATGCGGATATCCTGCCGGAACTTGCGCGGAGCTGCCGGCGGCTCGCGTTGCGGGGCGGCATTGGCTGGCATGATCATCTCCGACTGGTTGACCGCCTCGCTACCTGAGCAGCGAGAGCAATCCGGTGCTCAGCCACGGCACTCAAGTGATGGCGAGCACGCCCGCGGCCAGCGCGACGAACAAGGGCAGGACCACGCGGAGAATCTCGACGACCGGCTTGCCGAAGCGCTAGGACGCGAACAACAGGTTAATCCCGACCAGCGGCGTGAGGTAGCCCAGTTCGCGGTTTGCGCGGAAGACGATCCCGAGGCGCAGCGGATGCAGGCCGAAGGCGGCGCCCATCCTACCAGTCGGACATCGAGGAGTACGCGAAGGTGATCCGCGAAGCTCGCATTGCGCTGATCAATTGAAGCGCCGGCGCGCGTCGACGCATCGAGGCGCTGTCGACGCTGAGCGAGTCGAGGATGAAATAAAGAGTGCAGTCTTGGGCGCAGAGCGTTGCCCTGGTGCCCGTTTTTTTCCCTCCCGCCCGCCTCGGACCGGCTCCTTTATAATTGCAGGCGCGCACCGCGTGTACGCCGTGCACGCTTTGCCGAGGGTGCGGGAGCTACCTGTGAACGCAGGCGCTCCCGCGCGAACCGTGAGGACACCGGGATACCATGCAGAAGAAACCTGGAAAGGGTGGTGACATGAAAGCGAAGTCTCGCGCAGCTCTGTGCCTGCTCGCCGCGACAGGCACCCTCGCCGCGTTCCCGGCCTGGGCGCAGAAGTACCCGTCCAAGCCCGTGCGCGTGATCTTTCCCTATCCCAGCGGTTCGGTGCCCGAGGGATTCGGCCGCCAGATCACCCAGGGCATCAGCGAGATCCTCGGCCAGCCCTTCGTGTTCGAAAACCGCGCCGGCGCCAACGGCATCATCGGCACCGAGGCGGCCGCGAAGGCGACCCCCGACGGCTACACCATCTCCTGGACCACCACCTCGGCGTTCGTGTTCAACACCTTCCTGAAGAAGGACCTGCCCTACGACTCGCTGCGGGACTACGCGCCCATCACCAATGCGGGCGACGTCCCGATGGCGGTGATGGTGCATGCCGCGGTTCCGGCCAGCAACGTGCGCGAGTTCCTGGACTACGCCCGGGCCAACCGCGGCAAGCTCACCTACGGCAGCTTCGGCAACGGGTCGCTGCCGCACCTGTACGGCGAGCAGATCAACGCACTCGCGGGCACCGACCTGCTGCACGTGCCGTTCAAGGGAGCGGCGGCGCTGGTGACCGACTTC
>JADLDQ010000061.1 GCA_020846575.1 Burkholderiales bacterium | reverse complement strand
TGCCTTTCGGCCTCCGCGCCCGCGAGCGTCATCCGCTGGGAAGGGCGCGCCGTCCCGGCCGGGGGCGGGTCGCCGCGCTGGGTGCAGGTGGGCGCGAGCGCGAGCGAGCAGGACCTGATGGGAACGGTGTGGGCCGGGATGATGACCGACATCACCGAGCAGAAGCTCACCGAGGCGCAGCTCGCGCGTTCGCGCGACGAGCTGCGCGCGCAGTCGGCGCACGCGGCGCGGGCGCGCGAGTCCGAGCGCGCCCGCATCGCGCGCGAGATCCACGACGAGATCGGCGGCACCCTCACCGGCCTGCGCGCGGACCTGGTCTGGCTCAAGCGCAGGCTCGGCGGGGACGAGGCGATCCGCGAGAAGCTGGAGTACATGGACGAGCTGGTGGATACCGCCGCCTCGACCAGCGTGCGGCTGGTGCGCGATCTGCGCCCGGCGGTGCTGGACTTCGGGTTCGTCTCCGCGCTGCAATGGCTCGCGCGCGACTTCCGCAAACACGCCGGCATCGCCTGCGCCTTCGTGTGCAACGTCGAGGAAACCGAGCTGGACCGCGAGCGCGCCACCGCGATCTTCCGCATCTTCCAGGAACTGCTCACCAACGTCACCAAGCACGCCCGCGCGAGCGCGGTCGCGGCGCGGCTGGAGGTGGGCGAATCCGATGTGGTGCTGGAAGTGCGCGACGACGGCATCGGCATCGTCATCCCGAGCCGGCGCCGCAACGACGCCTACGGCATCCGCGGCATGCGCGAGCGCGCCCAGGAGCTCGGCGGCACCCTGGAGATCAACAGCGGCGAGCACGGCGGCACCGTCGCCGTGATGCGCGCGCCGCGCCACGCCCCGGCCTGAGGGGCGCCGCCCGACGGCCCGCACCGCGCCCGGCCTACGGCCCAGCCGACAGCGCCATGATCCGCATAGTCCTCGCCGACGACCACGCGGTGGTGCGCCGCGGCATCCGCCAGATTCTCTCGGACACCGATGACATGAAGGTGGTGGGCGAGGCCGCCAACGCCGGCGACCTGCTGCACCTGCTGCGCAGGCAGGAGTGCGACGTGCTGGTGCTGGACATCTCCATGCCGCCGGGCAAGAACGGCATCGAGGCGCTGAAGCACATCAAGAAGGAGTGGCCGCGCCTGCCGGTGCTGATGCTCTCGATGTACCCCGAAGACCAGGCCGCGGTGCGGGCGATCCGCGCCGGCGCCTCGGGCTACATCACCAAGAACAGCGCGGTCGAGAAGGTGGTGGACGCGGTGCGGCGCCTGGCCGGCGGCAAGAAGTACATCACCGAGGAACTGGCCGAGGCGCTCGCCGAGGCGCTCGACCTGGACGCGGACCAGCCGCCCCACGAGCTGCTGTCCGACCGGGAGTTCCAGACCCTGCAGCTGATCGCCTCGGGCAAGACCCTGATCGAGATCGCCGAGACGCTTTGCATCAGCCCCAAGACGGTGAGCGTCTACCGGGCGCGGCTGCTGGAGAAGATGGGGCTCAAGAACAACGCCGAGCTGACCCACTACGCGTTGAAGAGCGGGCTCATCGACCGGATCTGACGCGCGCCGCGGGCGCGCTGCGCCCTCAGATCGACATCACGCGGTTCTTGCCCGCGGCCTTCGCCTGGTAGAGCGCCGTGTCGGCGCGCCGCAGCACCTCCTGCTCGGATTCCTGCGGCCCTCGCTCGGTGACGCCGGCGCTGAAGGTGATCAGGACGCGCTCGTTGTTGTTCATGAACAGCCGCCGGGTCAGCTCGCGCTGCACGCGCACCATCGCCGCCACCGCCTCCTCGACCGAGGCGCCCGGCAGCAGGATGACGAACTCCTCGCCCCCGTAACGGGCGACCACGTCCGAGGGCCGCAGCGCCGAGCGCACGATGCCCGCCAGGTGCACCAGCGCCGCGTCCCCGGCCAGGTGCCCCAGGCGGTCGTTGAGGCTCTTGAAGTTGTCCACGTCCAGCAGCGCGAGGCACACCGGCGCGTTCACGCGCGCGCAGCGCGCGATCTCGACCGACCAGGCCTCCTCGAACCCGCGCCGGTTGAGCACGTGCGTGAGCGCATCCTCGCGCACCAGCGCGCTGACCGCGCTCAGCTCCTGTTCCAGGCCGGCGATGCGCTGTTCCTGCGACTGGGCCTTGTCATGCGCGGCGCCCAGTTCCTCGTGCGAGCGCAGCATGTCGGCCTGCATGGTGCGCGTCTCGCCCAGCACCTGCGCCAGCACCGCGCCGAGCTGGGTCAGGTCCTCGGACTGGGCGATGCGCTGGGCGTGCCGTCCCAGGCGCTCCTGGTAGTCGCCGGTGTGCGCGGCCATGTGCCCGAGATGGTCCAGGAACTGGGTGACCATGTCCTTGAGCGTGTTCCTCGCCTGCTCCATGCTGTTCTTGAGATTGCTCTGCTTGATCACCAGCGATCGGAACTCGCGCTCGACCGCGCGGATGGTGCGCGCCTCCGGGGGCGCAGCGAGCAGGCTGCGCAGCCGATGCAGCTGGCCGCTCATCCAGCGGTCCTCGGGGACCAGTTCGCCCACGTTCTCGATGAGAGCGTCCAGCAGGTCACGCAGCCCCTGGATCACGTCACCCGGGCGCCCCCCGGCGCGCCCCAGGCGCATCCAGAGCCGGCGCAGCGGCGCCGCGAGCGCCTCCAGTTCCGCCGTGCCATGCGCCGCGCGCGCCGCCGGAATCAGCGCCGAGGCCTCGGCGACGATTTCCGGGACATGGCGCATCTGTTCCACCACGCCGTGCTGTATCGCCGCGGCGAGCAGCCCGCGCAGCCGCTCGGCGGCCTCCGCCCCGCGCAGGCCGCTGAGCGCCTCGGCCGCCGCGGGCTGCGCCTCGGCGCCGGCAGCCGGCGCTTCGCGCCAGTCGGCGGCAAGCCGGCGCAGCCGCGCGTACAGCCGCTGCGGGTCGCGTGCCGCCGCGGCGAGCGCGTACTCGAGCCGCCGGCGCTTGCGTTCCCGGGTGATGCGCGGATCGCGCGCCTCCAGCCCCGCCACCAGGTCCTGGATGAGCGCCGCCCAGTCCTGCGTATCGAGCGCGGCCTCGCCGCAGGGTGCGCCGGTCCGGTCCGGCTCCGCAACGCCGGAGATCTCGGCGTACAGCCGCGCGTAGTTGTCCGGCGTGGGCAGCATGCGCCGCAGGCCGATCTGGCGGATGGCCTCTCGTGCAATGTCGGCTGGCGCTGCAGGCTGAGGATTCGCGCTCATCGAATGCTCACAGGAAGTTGAACAGGGACAGCTTCGCGATCGCCGCGTAGGACTGCTGCGCCGCCTGGAGGCTCTGCTGGCGGCGGGCGAACTCGCTCACCGCGGCCGAGTAGTCGAGGTCCCGGGCGCCGGCCAGGTCCTGGGTGTACTGAAGCTCCTGGGCCCCGGCGTGGGCCGAGAGTGCGTCCAGCTCGGCCAGCCCGGACCCCGCCAGGGAGCGCGCGCTGCCGGCCCGCTCCATCGCGCGCTCGACCGCGGTGAGCGCGTTGCCCAGCGCCACGGTGAGGGCGGCGCGCGCCGCCGGCCCGCCCACCGCGGCATCGATGCGCGCGATCGCGTCCGCGAGCAGGCCGAACACGTTGCGGTTGGCGCTGGGGGACAGCGTCATGCTGTCGCCGTCGGCCGGCGTGCCCGACACGCTCGCCTGCATCCCGTCCACGGTGATGGTCGCGCCGCTCGTGTAGGCGTTCCCGGTGGACAGGGTCGCCGCCGCCGTGAGGTCGAGCACGTCGTAGGTGATGCCGGCGCCGCCGGTGTGAAACACGATGCGGTACGCGTGGCCGGTCAGCGCAGCGGGATCGCCGACCGTGCCGGTGCTGATGACGGCGCCGCCGCTGTTGCCCGGCGCAAGCTCCGCGATGAACACGCCGTTGCCCTCCGGCAGCCGGCCGAACAGGCTCTCGCCGTTCTCGGTGACCTGCATCTGCCGCGACGCCGAAACCTGCAGCGCGCGGCTGCCCTGGTCCCCCGAGTACACCGCCCCCCCGGAGGCCTCGGCGTAGGGCGGGTTCCGCTCACCGTAGCCGGCGAACAGGTAGTGCCCGGCCTCGTCCTGCGCGTTCGCCTGCCCCAGCAGCTGCTGGTACAGGCTCTGGAGCCTCACGGCGATGGCGTTGCGGTCGGCGTCCGAGTATGCGGCGTTCCCGGCCGCCAGCAGGTGCTCGCGGATCTGCTGGTAGGTGTCGCCGATCGACGCGAGCGTACCGTCGATCATCTGCAGGCGGCTGCGCGCGGCGTCCTGGTTGTGCAGGTACTGCTGCGTGAGCGCGATCGCCTGCGAGGAACGCACCGCCTGTGCGGAGGCGATCGGATCGTCCGAGGGCGCGAGCAGCCGCCGGCCGGTTGAGATCCGCTGTTGGTTGCGCACCAGATCCGCCTGCTGCTCCTGCAGCACCTGGACGCTCTGGTCGTGCATCCACCGCGTGCCGATGCGCATCAGAGCGCGCCTCCGAGTTGCAGCACCGAGTCGAACACCCGGCCCGCGATGGCGATGACCTTGGCTGCCGCCTGGTAGGCCTGCTGGTAGCGCATCAGGTTCGCCGCCTCTTCGTCCAGGTTGACCGATGTCACCGCGGCGTGCGCCTGCTTCGCCTGCGAGAGCACGGCCGCCTGCGCTTCCCGGGTATCGATCGCCACCTGCGTGCGGTTGCCCACGCCGCTCACCAGTTGTGCGTACGCCTCGGGCAGGGTAAAGCCGCCGGCGACCAGGCGAGCGCGCTGGAGCGCGGCGAGCGCGAGCGCGTTGCGGTTGTCACCGCTGCCTCCGGTGTTGGGTCCCACGGTGAACACGTCTCCGGCGGCCGGCGCCCCGCTCAGGCTGATGGTCCAGCCGTTGTACGCGATCGCCGCGCCCGACACGTAGGCGACGCCGGTGGGATTGCCGGTGCCCGTTCCGCTCACGTCGAAGCTGCCGGAGGAAGTGAACGTGAGCGTCACCGGCTGGCCCAGGTTCGGGTCCACCGGCGGCGGGCCGGCGACGCTCGGCTGTGCGAGCACCGCGCTGCCCCGGTTGCCGGCACCGGCTGCGGCGCGCACCGGCGCGGCTGTCGCGACTTCGCTCACGCTCGCGAGCGCGAGGGACAGCGCGGCCGCGCCGCTGCGCGTGGGCCGCACCAGAAAGCTGTCGCCCGCGGCCAGGGTGCCCGAGGCGATCGACAGGGTCACCCCGTCGATGGTGAGCGGCAGCGACGCATAGCTCGTTGCCGTACCCTCCGGCAGGCGGGTGAGCGTGTAGCCGGCGCCGTCGTACTCCAGCCGGAAGTCGCTCGCGCCCAGGGCGGCGTAGTCGCTCACCGCGGCGGCAATGACCGCGGAGCCCGTGTTGCTCGTGGCCGCGAGCGCCTGGGGCGAACCCAGGGTGAAGAAATTGCCGTCGGCCGCGCCGTTCGCGTCCTGTCCCAGCCGGTGCTGGTCGTTGAACGCTGCGCCGAACACCATGGCGATGCGGCCCAGCGCGTTGTGCACCGGATCGAGCCCCTGGTCGCGGAATTCGAGCACACCGCCGAGCTTCCCGCCGCTGATGTCGGCGCTGCGGAACTTCACCAGCGTGGCGCCGAGCTGCAGCGCAACCAGCGGCTGGGCCGGGTCCCCGTCGCCGGCGATGGCCGAGACCGGGTTGGCCGCGTTCTTGATCACCAGGGGTTGGCCGTTGCCCATGAACACGTTGTAGCTGCCGTCGTCCTGAGAAACCACCACCACGCCGATCAACCTGGACAGCTCGCCCACGGTCCGGTCGCGCTGATCGAGAAGATCGTTCGGCAGCTGCGCGCCGTTGCCCCGCCCCTTGGCGAGCACGATCTTCTCGTTGAGCTGGGCGAGCTGGCGCGCCAACGCGTTGATCTGCTCGAGCGCGCTGCCGAACTGCTGGTTCAAGTCGCCGCGGACGTTCTCCAGCTGCGAATTCATCTGATGGAAGCGCTCCGCCAGCGCCTGCGCCTGCGAAAGCACCGCCTGCCGGGCGGCGGCGTCGGCGGGATGGGACGCCAGCGCGTTGACGCTGGCGAAGAATGCGTCCATCGCGGGAGACAGTCCTGCAGCCTCGTCTCCCAGCATGGTGTCCAGGCGCTCGAGCTGCGCGGCCAGCGTCTCCTGGTGGGACGCGGCGGCCTGCGACTGCCAGCTCTGCGCCTGCAGCAGCGCGTCCCAGGCACGCCGGACATCGAGGACCGAGACGCCCCGGCCGAGGTAGCCCGCGCCGGTGAGCTGCGGCTGTGCCGGCGCCTGCACGATCTCCTGGCGGCTGTAGCCGTCGGTGTTGACGTTGGCGATGTTGTGGCCGGTGGTGAGCAGTCCGGACTGCGCCGCGGCCAGACCGCTGATGCCCACGCCCAGGATCGGGTTGCTCATGGCGCGCCCCCGCCAGCGGCGTCATCGATGCGCCGGGAGCGCCGGCGGCGCGGCGAACCCCGAGCGGGAGCCGATCGGTTCATGCAAGCTCACCCGCAATGCCGCCCTGGATGATGCGGCCGATCTTCTCGGCGTAACGCGGGTCGGTCGCGTAGCCCGCCGACTGCAGCGCCTGCGCGAAACCGCGCGCATCGCCCGCCTGCGCCATGACATCGCGGTAACGGGGGCTGCCCGCGATCAGGCGCGCGTAGTCCGTGAACGCCTCGCCGTAGGACGCGTACGCGCGGAAGCGCTCGAGCACGCGGCGCGGTTCGCCGTTCACGTATTCGGTGGTGGCGGCCTCCACCACCGGCCCGGTCCAGTCGCGACCGGCCTTGATGCCGAACACGTTGCGGCTCGCGCTGCCGTCGGCGCCGCGCGGTTCGTGCCGGCCCCAGCCGGTTTCCAGCGCCGCCTGCGCGAGCACGAAGCGCGCCGGTATGCCGGTGGCGGCCTCCGCCGCGCGCGCGTGCGGCAGCATGCTGCGCAGGAACTCGCGCGCGCGGCTGCCCGCGGCGCTCGCCGGCTGAGCCTCGCCCGCTGCCGGCGCGGCGGCCGGCGCGGCGGCCGCAGGTGCGACCCCGGGTGCTACCCCGGGTGTGACCCCGGGTGCGACTCGGGGTGTGACCCCGGGCGCGACACCGGGCGCGACACCGGGCGCGACACCGGGCGCGGTCCCGGCCGGTTTCAGACCGTGCGAGAGCTGCCGCACGATCACCTCCGCCAGCCCGGTGCCGCGGCCCGCGAGGCTGTGCGCGAGCTGCTGGTCGAGCATGCCGGTGTAGGTGCGCATCGTGTCGCTGCCGAGCATCCCGTCCTGCGGGACGGTCTCGCGCATGCTCTTGAGCAGCATGTTCATGAACACCGCTTCGAACTGCACCGCGGCCTGCTTGAGCGCCTTGTCCGGCGAGGTGCGCGACTGTGCCTTCAGCGCCGCCAGGCCCCGTGCATCCAGAGCGAAGCTCGCCGTACTGCCGGCCGCTGCGGGCGGCGGATCGGATGCGGCCATCACGCGGTCTCCATCAACGACATGCCTCTCGGCAAAATGAACCCGTAACACTTTCCATCGAACGCTCTATCCGGCTCGCCGGATCGGGATGCTCAGATGATCTCCAGCTCGGCGCGCAGCGCCCCGGCCGCCTTCATCGCCTGCAGGATGGCGAGCAGGTCCTGCGGCGTCGCCCCCAGCGTATTGAGCGCGCGCACCACTTCGGCGAGGCGCACGCCGCGTTCCAGGAGGATGAGGTTGCCCGCGTCCTGGCGGATCTGGATGTCGGTCTTCTCGGTCACCACCGTCTGCCCCGCCCCGGAAAACGACGAGGGCTGGCTCACCACCGGCGTGGCCTGGATGCTCACCGAGAGGTTGCCGTGGGCCACCGCGCAGGGCTCGATCGCCACCGCCTCGCTCATCACCACCGAGCCGGTGCGCGCGTTCACGATCACGCGCGCGGGCCCGGGCCCGACGTCCACCGAGAGGTTCTCCAGCCGCGCGAGGAAAGCGACGCGCTCGTTGGGCAGGAACGGCGCCCGCACCGAGATCACCCGGCCGTCCAGTGCGGCCGCGGTGCCGGCCTCGGTCGAGCGGTTGATCGCGTCGGCGACGCGCCGCGCGGTCTCGAAATCGGTGCTGTGCAATTCCAGATTCACACGCTCGCTGCTGGCGATCGGACTGGCCACGGTGCGCTCCACCGTCGCGCCGCCCGGGATTCGGCCCGCCGAGAGGTGATTCACCTGCACCGAGCTGCCGCCCTGCGCCGCACCCGCGCCGCCGACCAGCACGTTCCCCTGCGCCATGGCGTAAATCTGGCTGTCGGCGCCCTTGAGCGGCGTCAGCAGCAGCGTTCCGCCGCGCAGCGACTTCGCGTTACCCATGGAGGACACGGTCACGTCCAGCGGCTGGCCCGGCTGCGCGAACGCCGGCAGCGAGGCGGTCACCATCACCGCGGCGACGTTCTTCAACTGCAGGTTGGTTCCCGGCGGAAGCGTGATGCCCATCTGCGAGAGCAGGGTCGCCAGGCTCTGCACGGTGAATGGCGTCTGGGTGGTCTGGTCGCCCGATCCGTCCAGGCCCACCACCAGGCCGTAGCCGATCAGCTGGTTGGGCCGCACACCTTGCAGGCTCGCCAGGTCGCGGATGCGCTCGGCCGCCGCCGGCGCGGCGCCGAGCGCCGCCGCGGCGCACGCCGCGGCGAGAGCGGCGATCAGCCGCGCTCGCAGCGTTCTCATGCGTTCACCGTGTACACCCAGTACACCATCAGCCACAGGTCCGCGAGGAACGCGGCGAGCGCGAAGGCTGCAACCCAGCCACTGCAGGGACGCGACAAGACGCCGCGCGCTCCGGTTCGAACGACGGGAAACGTCTCGATCTCCACCAAGAAGACCTCCTAGAAGGGCAGCACGGTAAGGAAAAAGCGCGCCAGCCATCCCATCACCTGCGCGTCGTCGATCGCCCCGCTGCCGCGGTAGTCGATACGCGCGTCGGCGATCTGGGTGGAGCTGACGGTATTGCCGGCGAGAATGGTGGTCGGGTTCACCACCCCTGACAGGCGGATGGTCTGGCTGTTGCGGTTGATGCCGATCTGCTTCTCGCCGCTCACCACCAGGTTGCCGTTGGCGAGCTGCTCGATGACGGTCACGGTGATGGTGCCGGTGAAGGCGTCGTCGGCCGCGGTATCGCCCTTGCCCTCGAAGCTGGACGAACCGCTGCCGTCCACCGTGATGCCCTGCAACGCCTTCAGCGGCAGCTTGGCGATGGTGGGCACACCCGCCTTGGTCTCGTCCTTGCGCTCCACGCTGGAACTCGCCGAGCGCGAGGCCGACTGCTTTTCGTTGATGAGCACCGTGAGCAGATCGCCCACGTGGCGCGCGCGCCG
This sequence comes from Burkholderiales bacterium, assembly GCA_020846575.1. Classification (GTDB taxonomy): domain Bacteria; phylum Pseudomonadota; class Gammaproteobacteria; order Burkholderiales; family SG8-39; genus JADLDQ01. Next base: position 743 of record JADLDQ010000061.1, on the reverse strand, counting down.
GTCCTCGAACAGCGGCCGGAACGCGCTCGACTGGTAGATGGCCCCGTTGGCGGGCGGCAGCGCCCGCGCGGGCGCCGGCGGCGCGCTGGTGGGCTCGCGCACCGGCACCCGGCCCTCGTGCAGGTAGCAGCCGCCCAGCGCGGCGCAAAGCGCGAGCGCGATCCCACGGGGCGCGAACGCGATCCCACGGGGCGCGAGCGCGAGCGCGCGCGGCGCGAGCGCCGCCACGCGCGCGGCGAATGCGACTGCGCGGGACGCGAGCTGCGTACAGGATACGGTCACGGCGGCCTGCCTCACAGTTGCGAGATGCGTTGCAGCATCTGGTCGGAGGTCTGGATCGCCTTGGAGTTGATCTCGTAGGCGCGCTGCGTCTGGATCATGTTGACCAGCTCCTCCACCACGTTGACGTTGGAGGTCTCGACGTAGCCCTGGTTGAGCAGCCCCATGCCGCTGGTGCCCGGCGCGCCGGTGCTTGCGGTTCCGGAAGCCGCCGTCTCCGTGTACAGGTTCTGGCCGTACGAGGCGAGGCCGGCGGGGTTGATGAAGTTGGCAAGCTGCAGGTTGCCCACGGTGGTGCGGGTCCCGCCGGCCTGGTTGACGCTCACCGTGCCGTCGGCGGCGATCACCACCGACAGCGCGTTGGCCGGAATCGTGATCGCCGGCTGCACCTGGAAGCCGTTCGAGGTCACCAGCGCCCCGTTCTGGTCGGTGTGGAAGGAGCCGTCGCGGGTGTAGGCGGTGGC
>JADLDQ010000060.1 GCA_020846575.1 Burkholderiales bacterium | reverse complement strand
CTACACCACGCCGGTGGCGTGGGTGGACAGCATGCTCACCGATCTCGCCTTCCTGCAGCGCTTCTACACCTCGCCCGACCCGTGGGCGGAACTGCCGGCGCTCGCGGCCTCGCTGCGGCGCGAGCACGCCCTCGCGCGGCGGCTCGGGTGGACGATGATGCGCCCGCTCGCCGATTGAAGGCATGGCCATCGGCGCGGCGCGCGCGCCAGCCCCATCATCGCGCGCCCGGGGTGCGGTCCGTCGTCGTGGCGGCAGGCTGCGCTCACCGGTCCCGGGCGCGAGGCGCACGCATGGGTCATCGCGTTCTTCGCGCAAGGCGGCGCGCGGGGCGCAGAGCGGGGCGATGCTTCAGCGCAGAGCGCTCTCCAGCGCAACCTCGTTCGCGCCGGCGCGATCCTGCCTCGAACCATCTGCCGCCGCGTGCGCTCGGAATTCGGGTATGTCCGGCTTCGAACCCCAGATGCAGAACGACTCCGGGGTGAAAGGGAACTGCCGCGGTCGATAGGCCGCCTCCGCCTCCGGTGCGATGTGCTTCACGCCGGTCGAGTACTCGTAGACCATGCCGTCCGGACCCTCGAAATACAGGAACACGGCCGACGAGGTGGCGTGGCGCCCGGGCCCGAATACGATGCGCACGCCCTGCTCCCGCAGGAAGTAGTAGGAGCGCATGATGTCGTCGATGTCCTCCACCTGGTGGTTGATGTGCTGCACCCCGGGGAAGGTCGAGGGGAACAGCGCGAGCGAGTGGTGCACGGTGCCGATCCGCAAGAGCGGCGCCTCGCCGATCCAGTCGGAAACGCGCGCGTTGCAGATCCGGGTCCAGAACGCCTCGTCCTTCGGTGCGTCGCGGGTTCGCAGCCCGATATGGCTGAAATGGGTGATGCCGGCGTCGCGCGCGGGAAAGTAGCGCACGCCGCTGTGGTGGGGCCGCACCACGATCTCGATCCTGTTGCCGCTCGGATCCTCCGTGGCGATGAAATCCCGCACGCGGCGCTGTTCGCATTCCGCCCTCGTGCCCGCGCGCACCGGGTAGCCGGCCCTCTCCAGATCGGCGGCCGCCGCGTCCAGGCTCTCGTGGTCCTTCAGGTCGAAGCCGATGCTGTGCTCGCGCGGGTCGCCCGCGCAGTAGACCAGCGTGTGGTCCCGGGTGTCGCCGCGCACCGGCGCCTTGTCGGAGCGGAAGTAGGCCGCACCGCCCTCGCGGGCGACCAGTTGCAGGCCCACGATCCGGGTGCAGTACTCGATCGCGTCCTCGAGATGGCCGGTGCCGATCCGCAGGTAGCGGATGTCGTGAAGGTTCACCATGGCGCGGATCCTCCTCGGGAGTGCGGCCGGTATCGGGTCGCAGGCGGCGCGGCGCTATTCGACGCGGATGTTGGCCCTCTTGATCACCGGACCCCAGCGCTCGCGCTCGCGGCGGATGAGGTCGGCGAATTCCTCCGGGGTCCCGCCGATCGAATCCAGGCCGAGCTTGCCGGTCCGCTCCCGGACTTCGGGGGTCTTCAGCGCGGCATTGGCGCCGGCCTGTATCGCGGCGATGATTTCGCGCGGCGTTCCAGCCGGCACCATCAGGCCGTTCCAGGTATAGGTCACGACGTTCGTGTAACCGAGTTCGGCGAACGTCGGTACGTCCGGAAACTGACGCACCCGCGACGTGGCGGCCACGGCCAGCGGCCTGACGCCCGGTTTGCGCACCGAGTTGGGGGCGGTCGCCACCAGGTCCAGCGTGAGGTTGACCTGCCCCGCGGAGAATGCCTGGTTGGCCGGGGCGCTCCCCTTGAACGGTACGTGCAGCAGCTCTATTGCGGTCGCGGCCGAAAGCAGCTCCATGCCGAGGTGGCCCGACAGCCCCACCCCGGCCGACGAATAGCTGACCTTGCCCGGACGCGCCTTCGCGTACGCGATCAGCTCCGCAAGCGTGGAAACCGGAATGCTGTCGTTGCTCAGCAGGATGTTCGAGGTGGTGGTGAGCAGCGTCACCGGGGCGAAGGCGTCGGGCGCGAACGGAACCTTGGCGAACAGCAGGTGCGACATGACGTTGCCGACCAGCGTGCCCATCAGCAGCGTGTAGCCGTCCGGGGCCGCCCGCGCGACGTACTCGGCGCCGATCATGCCGCTCGCGCCGCTGCGGTTGTCCACGAGCACCGCCTGTCCCCAATTCTTCCCGAGCTGGTCGGCGACGATGCGGGCGACGATATCGGTTGCGCCCCCCGGCGGAAACGGCACCACCAGCCGCACCGGGCGGGTCGGAAAATTCTGGGCCGTGGCGGCGCCGCACAGGCACGCCAGGGCGAGAGCGGCAGGCAGCAGCGATCGCAACGCACGCATCGGTGTCCTCCTTGGTGAAATGCGATTCAGCGGGCGCGCGCCACAGGCCGTTCAGGCTGCGCCGATCCCCGCGCACCCATGCGCTGCAGCGCCTCGTCCACGTTCATGACGTCGCCGAAATACATGAGGCAGTTCGCCAGCGCGCCGGCGTGCGCCTCGCTCTTTTGCGCGGCCAGCGCATCGGCGAGCATGACGGTGCGGAAGTCGAGCATCATCGCGTCGCGCGCGGTCGATTCGCAGCACACGTTCGTCGAGGTGCCGCAGATCAGCACCGTGTCGAGCCCGCGCGAGCGCAGCCGTCCCTCGAGATCCGAGGAACCCTGGATGAAGGCGCTGTAGCGCCGCTTCTCGACCCGGAGATCGCCCTCGCGCGGCTCCAGCGCGTCCCACAGGGCATGACCTTGCGACCCGCGCGCCAGCTCGCGCAGGCGCCGCGCGCTGCGCGCGGGGGCATAGAGGTACTGGTGCACGAACGACCAGTCCCGCTCGGCGCCGTCGGCGGCCGTGAGAATCCACACCACGTGCCCGCCCCGCTCGCGCAGTCCGCGCGCGGCGCGGTTGATCGCGGGGACGATCTCGCGCGCGGCGGGAATCTCCGCCTGGAATCCGGGTTTGAGGAAGTAGTTCTGCATGTCGACCACGAGCAGCGCCGATCGCACCGGATCGATGTGATCCAGGCAATGAAGACTGCCGCGCGCGGCGACGACGCCATCGATCACGCTCTGCGGTATGCCGTACATCGGGTCCTCCTGCGTGGGTTGATCGAGACGGCGGGAAGGCCCCGCGCGCCCGTGCAGCGCGGCGGACCGGCCCGCCCTCAAGCCCGGGGTCGGCCCGTCGGCCGGCGCAGGTAGCGGCCCCTGGCGGGACCGACGATCGCACCGTCGTGGTAGGCGAGTTCGCCGCGAAGGAAGGTGCTCTTCACGCGCCCGGTGAGTTCCTGGCCCTCGAAGGGCGTGTAGCCCTGGTGCGACTGCGAGTCGGCTGCGCGCACCACGAAGGTCTCGTGCGGATCCACCAGCACGAGGTCGGCATCGTAGCCGGGCGCGATGTCGCCCTTGTCGTGCAGGCCGAAGCGCCGCGCCGGGTTCCAGGAGAGCAGCTCCGCCATGTGGTTGTACGACATGCCGCGCTTCGAACCCTCGGAGAGCACGCCCGAGAGCAGCCACTCAGTCCCGCCGAAACCCGACTTGGCGAGCCAGATGTTCTGCGGATCGTCGCTGGACCACTTCTGCTCCGCCGAGCAGCAGGCGTGGTCGCTCACGATCCAGTCCACGTCGCGATCGAGCACCGCGCGCCACAGCGTCTCGACATCCTCGCGCGGGCGGATCGGGGGGTTGACCTTGGCGTGTACGGCGCACTCGCAGTCCACGTCCAGGAGCAGGTGCCCGACCGTCACCTCGCGCCTGAAGTCGATGTGGGGGAAGACCTTGCGCATCTTCAGCGCCGCGTCGATCGCCTTGGCGGAGGACAGGTGCAGCAGGTTGATGTTGAGGCAATCGGTTTCGTAGGCGAGGTAGGACGCGATCCAGATCGCCAGCCCCTCGGCGTGCGGCGGCCGCGCCGCGCTGTAGGCCCGCAGCCCGCTGAGTTTTCCCTCGCTCTCGACGATCCGGGTGTAGGCGTTGAGGATCTCCGCCAGTTCGCAGTGCAGGCTCACGCTGATGCACTCGGCGATGTCCGGGTGCGCCTCCATCATGCGACGCGCCGAGCGCATGATGAACTCGAAGTGGGCGATGTCGTAGCGGTCCTCGGGGCCGATCATCAGGAACTCGTTCTGGCTGGCGGAGCGGCCGTGCAGCCCGTAGCCGCCGTAGAACATGAAGATCTTGAACGAGGGCACGCCGTATTCGGCCAGCAGCGGCTCCATCTCCTCGATGTGGCACGGGTCGATCGGCGCGACGTGGTAGCCGTAGTCCACCCAGAAGTTGCCGGAAGACAGCGCGAGCGCCTCCTGCATCAGCCCCCGGTTGGAGCCGCCGCGGTTGAGGTAGTAGCGCCCGGTGCGGATGTAGTTGAGGCTGGTGGTGACCCCGCCCATGGCCGCGGCCTTGCTCTCGGTGACGGCGTCCTCGGCGAGCGGACTGTAGATGCCCACGTGCATGTGGGCGTCCACGCAGCCTGGAAACGCGAGCCGGTTGCGGCCGTCGAACGCCTGTTTCGCCTCCTCGGGACGGATGTCGGGGGCGAGCCGCGCGAACTTGCCGTCCTTGATGCCCAGGTCGAGCAGCTCGACCGAGTGCCGGTTCGGCCGCACCACGCGCACGTTCTTGATGACCAGGTCGAGCTGCGGCGTCATTCCTCCCTCCGTGCGGCCGGCGGCAGCGCGTCTATTGACACGGTGCGGGAGCGCATTATACGCTCCGCGCACATTCAGGAATCACGATTCCGATAAGCGGAATTTGACGCCGCTGTCGCGGAGCGCGGGACGGGCATGCAGAAAATCCTCCGGCAGGGCGAGCTCGATTTCGCCCCCGGCTACAAGATGCAGACGCGCTGGGGAGCGCTCGAGGCGGCGGTGTTCACGCTGGAGTGCGCCGGGGCGGGGCTGTTCTGCGCGTCGGTTCTGTTCCTCGAATCGCCGGCGGCCCTGCTCGCGGGCGCGGCGCTGGTCGCGCTCGCGATCCTGCTGCTGCTCGGCCACCTGAGCCACCCTGCGCGCGCCTGGCGGGCGCTGCGCAACCTGCGGCACTCGTGGATCAGCCGCGGCACCGTGGTGCTGGGCGCGTTCGTGGTGCTCGCGGCCGCCTGCGCGGCGCTTGGCGCCGGCGCAAGCGGCGCGGAGCAGAGCGGCCTTGGCGCGCTCGCCGCGTGGACCGCGCTGGCGGCGGGCGCGTTCATCCTCCTGTATCCCGGGCTCGTGCTGTCGGCCTCGCCCGCCATCGCGCTCTGGAACACGGGCCTTTCGCCTGTCGTTTCCGCCGCGAGCGGCGCGGCCAGCGGCGCCGCCCTGGCGCTCGCGGCCGCCGCGAGCGCCGGCGGCGGGCAGCTCGCCCGCTTCGTGCAACTGGCCACGCTCCAGGCGTGGCTGCTGGCGATCCTCGCGATCCTCGTCTTTCTGTACCTGGCGGTGATGCAGCGCAGAGGCGGCACCGCCGCGGTATCGGCGGCCTGTCTGCTGCGCCGGGAAGCCTGGCTGTTCGTGGTCGCCGGCGGGGTGCTGGGCATCGCGTTGCCGTTGCTCCTGACGCTGGGAATACTGCACGCCCGGCTCGGCTTCGACGCGGCGCTGCTGGCTGCCGCCGCGCGCCTCGCGGGCGATTTCGCCCTGCGCTACGCCCTGCTCCGGGCGGGCCTGTTCAGCCCGCCGGTATGAGCGACGTCAGGAACACGGCAGGCCCGGCCACGGTGCAAGGACCGCAGGCCGATGCCAGGCAGCCGGACGATGCCTGGGTACCCACCGTGTGCATGGGCTGCTACAACTGCTGCGGAATCCGGGTGCACCGCGTCGCTGGCCGGGTCGTCGACGTCGCCGGAGACCCGCGGGCGCCCAACTCGCAGGGGCACATCTGCGCCAAGGGCAAGGCGCGTTTCCGCGACCTGTACCAGGCCGGGCGCGTGCTGCGACCCCTGCGACGCCGCAATCCCGAGAAGGGCATCGGCATCGACCCGCAGTGGGAGGAGATCTCCTGGGAACAGGCGCTGCAGACCGTCACCGAGAGGCTGCGCGCGGTCCGCGAGGAGGAACCGCGCGGGCTGGTGATCGCGCATTTCGACCTTCCCGGCTACGGCATCAGCAAGGCGTTCGGGACAGCGTTCGGCACCACGAACTTTCACTGGAACCGGGCCGATTACTGCGGCTCGGCCCCGCACGTCGCGAACCTGCTGCTCAACGGCTCGTTCAACGGTGAACTCGACCTCGATCTGTGCAACTACATGATCCTGTGGGGCACGCAGCTCGGTCACCTCGCCGAGACGATTCCGCTGCACGCGGCGCACAAGATGGCCGACGCGCGCGCCCGCGGCGCGCGCCTGGTCGTCATCGATCCGTTCTGCACCAACACCGCCGCCAAGGCCGACGAATGGGTGCCCATCCGTCCCGGGACCGACGGCGCGCTCGCCCTGGCGATGCTCAAGGTCATGGTGGTCGAACTGGGCCGGGTCGATTTCGAGTTCGTCAAACGCGGCACCAACGGGCCTTACCTGGTGCGCGAGGACGGCCGCTACCTGCGCGAGGCCCGGAGCGGCAAACCGATGGTCTGGGATGCCGCGGGCGGCTGCGCCAGAACCTTCGATGCGCCCGAACTGGCCGATCCCGCCCTGGAGGGCAGCGTCACGCTCGAAGGTACGAGCGCGCAACCCGCCTTCCAGCTGCTGAAGGCCCACCTCGCCCGTGTCTCGGTCGAGGAGATGGCCGAGGTGACGACGGTGCCGGCCGCGACCATCCGGCGCCTCGCGGGCGAATTCAGCGCAGCCGCGCGCATCGGCAGCACCATCGAGATCGACGGGCACACGCTCCCCTTGCGCCCGGCCGCGATTCACTTCAAGCGCGGCTCCGGCGCCCACAAGGGCGGCTTCCACACCATGGTCTCGATCCACATGCTGAACCTGCTGGCGGGCAATCTCGACGTGCCCGGCGGCCAGCGCGGCGTCAACCCGGTGGGACCGTTCTGGAGCGCGCACAAGGACGCCGACGGCATGCTGGTCCCGGCCGCGATCATCACCAAGTACAACCGGCCCTATCCCCCGTCGCAGGCCGCGCCCGCGACCTCGTTCGACCTGCACGAACTGTTCCCCTCGTCGCTGTTCACCCGCGGGCTGTACCCGCTGGGCATTTCCGAGGGCCGGCGCTTCGGCGTTTCCTACGACGCGAAGGTTCTGCTGCACTGCCGGACCAACCTGATGATGAACAGCCCCTGCGCGCAGGCCATGGCGGAGACGCTCAGGCGCATCGCCTTCCAGGCGTCGTTTGCCGATCGCATCGACGAGACCGTCGAGTTCGCCGACATCGTTTTCCCGGACGCGCACGACTACGAGCGCTGGGATCTGTTCCCCGCGAACGACATGTACGCGTTCATCACGCCCGGTCCGGGAGACTGGTTCTGGATGATGCGCCAGTCGGTGCTCGATCCTCCCCCGGGCGTGAAACCCTGGACCGAGGTGTATCTCGAACTCGCCCAGCGCCTGGGTATCCTGGACAAGGTCTACGAGATCGGCAACGAGGCCTGGGGCATCGACCCGGCGCACCGTCTGGAGCCCGGCGTGCGGCACTCGGTCAAGGACATCGCCGAGCGCCAGGCGAGGACCCTGCTCGGCGCGCACTTCAGCGCCGACGCGATCACCGAGACGGCCTGCTTCGTCACGCGCCCGAAAACGCTCGCGGAGGCTTACCCGAAACCGTTCCTGGATGCGCGCGTGCCGGTCTATTTCGAACACCTCCTGGAAGCGGGGCGCCAGGTCCGGGAACTCGCCGCGAAACTGGGCCTGGACTGGGACCTGTCGGCGTATGCGCCGTTGCCGAAGTTCATCGCCTGCGAGGCGCTGCGACCGGACGGACCCTACGACCTGCTGGTCGTCAATTTCAAGCTGCCGTTCCAGAATCACTCGATCTCGGGAGAAAACCCGTGGATCGACGAGATCTCCGTGGCCAACCCCTACGCCTACTGCATCATGCTCAACCGGGATACCGCGGCCGAGCGGGGGCTGGAGGACGGCGAACGGGTCGTGGTCGAATCGCGCTACGGTCGCGAGGAAGGCACGCTCAAGGTCACCGAACTCATTCACCCCGAGTGCGTCGGCATCCCGGGTATCTTCGGCCACTGGGCGGCGCGAACCAGGCTGTCCCGCGGCAAGGGCGCCGGGTTCAACAACCTGCTGCCGGCGCCGCACGGCGGCCGCATCGACGTCGTCAGCGGCCAGGTCGATTCCTGCGTGCGCGTCAAGGTCGGCAGGGCGGGCGGCGCTCCGGGGAGGCGGGGCCGGTGAGCCGCTACGCCATGGCCATCGACCTGTCCCGCTGCAACGGCTGCAATGCCTGCGTGGTGGCGTGCAAGGTCGAGCACAACGGCCCGCCGGGGATTCTGCTGACCGTGATCCTGGAGAAGGAGACCGGGCGCTATCCGAATGCGAACCGCACGTTCTACCCGGTGCTGTGCAACCACTGCGAGCAGCCGCCTTGCGTTCCGGTATGCCCCACCAAGGCGACCTACAGGCGCGAGGACGGCATCGTGCTGGTCGACTGGGACGCGTGCATCGGCTGCGGCGCCTGCATCCAGGCCTGTCCCTACGAGCAGCGCTTCCACGTGAAGAAGGAAGCGGCGGCGCGGGCGCCCGGCGGCGCCGAGCACGAGAATCCCGGCCTCAGGACGGCGCCCGCCGGCGTGCCGCTCAAGTGCGATTTCTGCTACCACCGCGTGGACGCGGGCCGCGTGCCGGCCTGCGTGGAAGCCTGCCCCACGGGCGCCAGGATCTTCGGCCGGCTGGAAGGCGGCGAGCGCCCGATCAACGAACTGATCAGCCGCCGCCACGCGCGCACGCTACTGCCGGAGATGGGAACCTCGCCCCATGTGTACTACTTCTGACGCGGCGGCCGGGCAGGAAACCCGCCGATGAGGGATCTTCGCTCCTTCCTGGACGCCGCGGGCGGCGCGGTCTTCCGGCCGGCGCAGGCGCTGTCGGTGGTGTACGAGATCACCGCCCTGCAGCACGCCCTGGAGGCGCAAGGGCAGCACCCGGTCGTGTGCGTCGAGCGAGCGCTGCTGGCCGACGGCCGCCACAGCCCGATCGGTGTCGTGTGCAACCTGACCGCAAGCCGTGAGCTCACCGCGCGCGCCCTGGGCTTCTCGGACCACCGCAGCGCCGCGCGCAGCTTCGCCGAAGGCCTCGGCCGGCCGATAGCGCCCGTCGTGCTCGGGCGCGGCGAGGCCCCGGTGCAACAGCGCGTCCTCCAGGGCGATGCGTGCGACCTCGGTGAGCTGCCGGTGCTGCGGCAGCACACGCTCGACCCCGGTCCCTACCTGACTGCAGCGCACGTGACCACCTTCGACCCGGACACGGGCATCGACAACACCGCGATCCAGCGCTGCTGGGTCAAGGGGCCACGCAGCACCAGCTACTATCCCTACGCGGACTCCCACAACGACATCAACCTGCGCAAGTTCTGGGCGCGCGGGCAGGCCTGCCCGGTCGCGCTGTGGATCGGCCACCACCCCGCGGTGTCGATCGCCGCGCAGGCGAAGCTCGGCTATCCCGAATCCCACTGGAACGCGGTGGGAGGCATCATCGGCGAACCGTTGCGGCTGGCGCCCTCGGTCACGCACGCGGACCGGATCCTGGTGCCGGCGGACGCGGAACTGGTGATCGAGGGATTCGCCCCCCCGGGCGCGCTGGCCGCCGACGGCCCTTTCGGCGAGTTCACCGGTTACATGGGCCCGCAGATTCTCGCGCCTTCGATCGAGGTCACCGCCATCACCCGCCGGGAGAACGCGCTGTACCACGACTACGGCTCCGGCCTGAGCGACATGCTGGTGCCGGACAACATGGCGATGGAGGGCAAGCTGTTCGAGTTGCTTCGCGGCGTCGCGCCCTCGGTGGCGAACGTGCACGTCCCGGTTTCCGGAAGGCGTTTTCACGCCTACATCCAACTGTGCCGGCCGGCGCCCGAGGAGCCGCGAGCGGCGCTCGCGGCGGCGCTGCAGTACCGCCGCATCAAGATGGCGCTTGCGGTCGACGAAGACGTGGACATCTTCTCGGAGGGCGAGATGCTCTGGGCGCTGGCGACGCGCGTGCAATGGGATCGCGACACGCTGACGCTGGCCGAGATGCCGTGCTCCCTGGACCCTTCCTGGCCCGCCGGCGCCAGGGGCATCGCCAAGCTGGGCATCGACGCCACGCTGCCGGTCGCGCGCCGCGCCGGCTCGCCCAGGCCGTTCGCGCCGCGCGCGCTGGCGCCGGAGGCGGCGCTCGAAGGCGCGCGCCGCCTGCTCGCGTCGGCCGACGCCAGCCGCTGGCCGCGGGCATGAGACGATCCGTGACAATCCCGTGCCGTCTCGAGTCCGCGCGAGCGCCGCGAGGGCGAATCCGCTGGCGCAGCGAGCGGACAGACCCATGACCACGCGCGCGGGAGCCGGAAAGCAGGGCAATGCGATCTGGGTGCAGTGCGCGGCCTGCGCCGGCTGGTTTCATGTCAGCGAGGCTCTGCTGCAAGCGCGCGCTGCGAAGCTGCACTGCCCGCACTGCCATGCGCAGTTCCAGGAGGCGCAGGCGGCGCAGGTCGCCAGGCCATGCTGAGCGCGGCGGCGCCGCGCCCGCCGAAGCGGGGACGGGCCGCGCACGCTGAAACGCGATCCGACAACTCACGAGAGGAGACGACGATGCCACGGATGATGTCGAAGAAGGACTTTTTCAAGGCGCTGGTGAACGCGCGCACGCTGCGCCACTCGTCCGGGCACCCCTTCTCCAGCGCCTGGGCCAGGGGCGAGCTGACGCGCTCGCAGCTCGGCTTCTGGGCCATCCAGCACTTCTATTACATCGACTTGATCCCGCAGCAGTTCGGATATTTCTTCTGCCGCCTGCCCGATCTGGATGCACGGGCGCACATGCTGGAGAATCTGATCGGCGAGGAAATGCCTGGAAAACCGGCCAAGCGCCATCCGGAGCTGCTGCTGAAATTCGCGAAGGCCTGCGGCGTCACCCGGCAGCGCGCCGTCGAAGCCGACCAGAACGGCGACATCCTGCCGAGCACGCGCGCCATGCGCAGCTGGATCTACGAGCTGATCGCTTTCCGCGAGCTGGCCGAGAGCGCAGCCGGCATCATGGTCGCGCTGGAAGGCCAGACCCCCACGCTCTACCCGGCGTACGTCGCCGCGTGCAGGAAGCTCGGCATGAGCAGGGACGACCTCGAATTCTTCCATGTCCACATCGTCAACGACGTGGCGCACGAGGGCCACGGACTGGAGATCACCTCGCGTTACGCGACCAGCCCCGAGCTGCAGCGCAAGGCCATCGCGGCGGTCCGGGCCTCGGCGAGCCAGCGGCTCGCGATGCTCGATGGCATCTGGAACGCGCTCCAGTCCGGACGCTGGAACGCGCGCAAGGCGGCCTGACGCTCGTGAGCCGGGCGGCCCTCCTCGAAGCCCGCGGTCGCGTCGCGCTCATCGCCGGAGCGGGCGGCGGAATCGGGCGGGCGACGCTGGAACTGTTCGAGGCGGCGGGCGCTCGCGTCGTGGCGCTGGATCTGGATTCGGCGAAGCTCCCGGCGCAGAGCGACGCGGTGCTGGGCATCGCCGGCGACGCAATCGACGAGTCGGCGGTGCGCTCCGCGGTCGAATGCGCGGTGTCCCGTTTCGGTCGGATCGATTTCGCGGTCAACGCGGTGGGCGTCGCCGGCGGCGGCGTGCTGTGCTCGACCTCGCTCGCTGAATGGAGGCGGGTCATCGACATCAACCTGACGTCGGCCTTCCTGCTCGCCCGGGAGTGCTACCGCAGTCTGTCCCGGCCGGGCGGCAGCGTGGTGTTCATCGCCTCGACCAACGCTCGTAACGGCGGCAGCGCGCTCTCGGGCGCGGCCTACGCGACGGCGAAGGCCGGTATCATCAATCTCACCCGCTACCTGGCCAGGGAATGGGCGCCCGAGGGCCTGCGGGTGAACAGCGTCATGCCCGGCCCGGTCGCCACGCCCATGCTCGCGCGCTTCTCGCTGGAGCAGCGCGCCGCCCTCGTGGACTCGGTGCCGCTCAAGCGCCTCGCCCAGCCCGCCGAAGTCGCCGCGGCCATCGCCTTCCTGTGTTCGCAGCACGCGCAGTCGATGAGCGGCGCCTGCGTCAACGTCAGTGGAGGACTGGTCCTGGATTGAAGCGGGTTCGCGTGATGCGCGGGGTTCCGGTGCCTGGAGGACCGCGGCCGCGGGCGGCGCAGGATGAAAGAGTATCGGTTGACAAGCAGCTACTTTTCTTGAGGAGATGGACATGAACCGAGCATTGGCAGTTTCCCTGGCGGCCGGAGCGGCCGTTCTCGCGGCGTGCGGAGCGGCGCACGCGCAGGCGTTTCCATCCAAGCAGATAGTGCTGGTCGTGCCATTTCCACCCGGCGGCAGCACCGATACCACGACCCGCATGCTGGG
>JADLDQ010000059.1 GCA_020846575.1 Burkholderiales bacterium | reverse complement strand
TCGATGATGGAGATGTCGAACGTGCCGCCGCCCAGGTCGTAGACCGCGATCTTGCGGTCGCCTTCCTTCTTGTCCAGCCCGAAGGCGAGCGCCGCCGCGGTCGGTTCGTTGATGATGCGCTTGACCTCCAGGCCCGCGATGCGCCCGGCGTCCTTGGTGGCCTGGCGCTGCGAATCGTTGAAGTAGGCCGGCACCGTGATCACCGCCTCGGTCACTTCCTCGCCGAGGTAGTCCTCGGCGGTCTTCTTCATCTTGCGCAGCACCTGCGCGGACACCTCGGGCGGGGCGATCTTCTTGCCGCGCACCTCCACCCAGGCGTCGCTGTTATCGGCCTTGACGATGCGGTAGGGCATCAGGTCGATGTCCTTGTGGACCTCCTTCTCCTCGAACCTGCGCCCGATCAGGCGCTTGACCGCGAACAGCGTGTTCTTGGGATTGGTGACGGCCTGGCGCTTGGCGGGGGCCCCGACCAGGACTTCGCCGTCCTCCATGTACGCCACGATCGAGGGCGTGGTGCGGGCGCCCTCCGAGTTCTCGATGACCTTGGGCTTGCCGCCCTCCATGATCGCCACGCAGGAGTTGGTGGTGCCAAGATCGATACCGATGATTTTCGCCATGACGTTTCCTTGTGAATCAGGCCGTTACCCTACGCGGGTAGATGGGGTTCGGATATTTCAAGTTCAAGCCGCCGCGCGCCGGGGAGGCCACGCCGCCCCCCGGCGGCCCGGACCCGGTCTGGTCTCAATCGCCCCGGGACCCGGCCACCATCACCAGCGCCGGTCGGATCACCCGGTCGTGGAGCAGGTAGCCCTTCTGCAGCACGTTGACGACCGTGTTGGGTTCCTTGTCGGAGGGCACCATCGATATCGCTTGGTGCCGGTGCGGATCGAACTTCTGGCCGAGCGGATCGACCTCGGTCAGGTTCGACTTCTCGAACACCGCGACGAGCTGCTTCAGGGTGAGTTCGACGCCGCTGCGGACCGCCTCCAGGTTCGCGTTCTGCGCCGCCAGCGCCGCCTCCAGGCTGTCCTTGACGGGAAGCAGCTGGGAAGCGAAGTCTTCGAGCGCGTACTTGTGTGCGTTGGCAATCTCGGCCTGGGTCCGCTTGCGCAAGTTCTCGGCATCGGCCAGGGCCCGCAGCCAGGCGTCCTCGTGTGCCTTGGCTTTCTCCAGCGCCTCGCGCAAGGCGGCGTCGGTGCGGGCCTGGGCGTCCTGGATCGCCTCGGACCCGTTCCCGGTCGCGGCGGCACTCGGCGTCGATGCCTCGGCGCTGGTTTCCTGCGGGTTCTCCTGCACTCCCGGGGAGTTCTCGGTCTGTTCCGGCATGAAGCGACTCCAGACAACAATTGCTTGATTATTGGGCCGCTTGTTCCGAATTCAAGCCCCGGCCCGCGGCGCTCCGGCAGCCGCGGCGGACGGTGTGGCCCCTCAGCCCGGCGGTATGCTCGCTCATCCCGGCGGCGCGCTCACCCATCCGGCGAGGTTCGCTTCCACGAGACCGCACAGCGCTCGGATCCACGGGTCGGTTTCATTGAGGCAGGGCAGGGCGGAGAATTCCGCGCCGCCAGCACGCAGGAATTCCGCCTTGCCGTCGATGCCGATTTCTTCAAGCGTTTCAAGGCAGTCGGAGACGAATCCGGGGCACAGCACGGCGACCTTGCGCACCCCGGCGCGGGCGAGTGCGACCAGCGCATCAGCGGTCTGAGGTTCCAGCCAGCGGGCGGACCCGAAACGCGACTGGAAGCTCATCTGCCACTGGTTCTCCTCCAGCCCCAGTTCGGCGGCGAGCCGCTGCGCCGTGGTCCTGCACTGCGCGGCATAGGGGTCGCCCCGGTCCACGCCGCGCCGCGGCACGCCGTGGAAACTCATCAGCAGCCGCTCGGGGCGTCCCTCGCGTGCCCAGTGCTCGCGCACCAGCGCGGCGAGCGAACCGATGTAGCCCGGATCGGCGTGGAAGTCCTTCACCCAGCGCAGCGCCGGTACGTCGCGCATGCGCTGCACGCAGCGCGCGACGCTGTCCAGCACGCTCGCCGTCGCACTGGCGCAGTACTGCGGGTACAGCGGCACGACCAGGATTCGCGTGACGCCCGCCTGCGCCATGCGTTCGATCTGCGCGCCGACCGAGGGCGCGCCGTAGCGCATCGCGAATTCGACCCGGATCGGCCGGCGCAGGCGCTCGCCCAGGTAGCCGGCCGCCAGGCGCGCCTGGCGCTCGGTGTGCAGCCGAAGCGGCGAGCCGTCCCTGTCCCAGATGCGCGCGTATCTGCGCGCCGAGCGGGCGGGGCGCGTGCGCAGCACGATGCCGTGCAGGATCGGCCACCATACGAGGCGCGGCAGCTCGACCACACGCGGGTCCGAGAGGAACTCCGCGAGGTAGCGCCGCACCGCGGCCGCGGTCGGCGCCTCGGGTGTGCCGAGGTTGACGAGCAGCACGCCCGGAACGCCGTCCGGGGGCGCCTCTGCCCGCCCGGCCGCCATCAAAGCGGCCGGCGCGCCAGGCGCCCGTCATTGCTGCGACAGCGCACTGCTCAGGAGCTTGGCGGTGATGTCGACGATCGGAATCACCCGCTCGTAGGCCATGCGGGTCGGTCCGATCACGCCGACGGTGCCGACCACCTGCCCGTTGACTTCGTAGGGAGCGGTCACCACGCTGCACTCGTCGAGCGTGGCGATTCCCGACTCGTCGCCGATGAACAGCCGCACCCCGTGGGCGCGCATGCTGGAGTCGAGGATGGTCATGAGCAGCGTCTTCTTCTCGAACAGCTCGAACAGCTCCCGCAGGCGGTTCATGTTGGAGGCGAGATCGTCCGAGTCGAGCAGATTGCGCTCCCCCGAGATGACGTAGGGCTCGCCCGATTCCGAGAGCGCCCGGTCTCCCGCGTCGAGCGCAGCGCTCATCAGCTGCATCATGTCGGCGCGAAGCTGCCGCAGCTCGTCCTGGATGCGCCGCCGGATGGTCTCGAAAGCGAGGCCGGCGTAGTTCTGATTCAGGAAGTTCGCGGCGATCGCGAGGTCGGAGGCGGAGTAGGTCTTGTCGGTGAGCAGAATCCGGTTCTGCACGCCGCCTTCGGGCGTGACGATGATGAGCAGGATCCGCTTCTCCGAGAGCGAAAGGAATTCGATGTGCCGGAACGCAGGCGGGCGCCGGCGCGGCGTCGCGACGACGCCGGCGAAGTGGGTCAGCTCGGAGAGCAGCTGCGAGGCCGAGGTGAGCAGTTTCTCGGGCTGGCTCGCGCTGAAGCTGCCCTCCAGCTGGTTGATCTCGGAGCGCTCCAGGGGTTTGGTGGTCACCAGGGTATCGACGAAGAAGCGGTAGCCGCGCTGCGTGGGCACCCGTCCCGCCGAGGTGTGGGGGCTCGCGATGAAACCCAGCTCCTCGAGATCGGCCATCACGTTGCGGATGGTCGCCGCGGAAAGGTCGAGCCCGGAGTAGCGTGACAGCGCCCGCGAACCGAGCGGCTCGCCTTCGGCGATGTAGCGCTCCACCAGCGTCTTGAGGAGGATCTGCGCGCGACGATCGAGCATGACCGGATTCTACAGGCAAGCCCCGCCGAAACGCTGTGCGCGGCGCGTGCGGGGTCGCGCCGCGGCTGCGCCTGCCGGCGCGCCCGCGCTTTGCAGTGCATCCGGATTCTGATTAAATGCCCTCGTGGCCCGTGCGCGCCTTGTCCGGCGCTCGGGCGCTGCGGATGCGTCGCGTCGCCGCGGGGGCCGGTGCCCTCGGTCCCGGGGCGCCCCTGCCCGGACCGTCCAGTCTCACGATCCCGACCCGGACTGCCATGTCCCAACCCGCGCCCGCCTTCGCCAGCATCGCCCTGATCGGCCGCCACGACGGTGTGAAGAACGCCGATGCGCTGCGCGCCCTGGGCGAGTTCCTGCTCTCGCGCGGCTGCGAGGTCATGCTGGAGAAAGGCACCGCCCAGACCAGCGGGCTGCACCTGTTCCCGGTGGCCGACTATGCCGGCATCGGCGCGCGGGCGCGTCTGGCGGTGGTGCTGGGAGGCGACGGGAGCATGCTGAGCGCGGCGAGAAACCTCGCCTCGTTCGGGGTTCCGGTGGTGGGCGTGAACCAGGGGCGGCTGGGTTTCATGACCGACGTCGCCGCCGGCCGCATGCTCGAGGAGATGGGGCAGATACTCGACGGGCGCTTCTCGATCGAGGCGCGCACCCTGCTCGGCCCGCAGGTCTTTCGCGCAGGCGATTGCGCCATCAGCGCGGTGGCGCTGAACGACGTGGTCGTCTACAAGGGCTCGGTCGGACGCCTCATCGAATGCGTGGTGCGCATCGACGGGGAGTTCGTCTACGACCTGCGCTCGGACGGATTGATCGTGGCCACGCCCACCGGCTCGACCGCCTATGCACTGTCTTCCAACGGGCCGATCCTGCAGCCGGCGGTGCCGGGATTCCTGCTGGTGCCGATCTGCCCGCACACGCTGTCCAACCGCCCGATCGCGGTCAGCGACGACTGCGCGATCGAGATCTCGATCAGCAACGCGTGCGACGCGGTGCTCAGCTTCGACGGCCAGCCCGAGTGGGAACTGCGCGTGGACGATCGCGTGGTGGTGCGGCGCTCGCCGCATCCCATCCGCTTCGTGCATCCGCCCGGCTACAGCTACTTCGCGATGCTGCGCGAGAAGCTGCACTGGAGCGAGATGCATTGAGGGACGTTCCGCTATGGCGCAGGCGAAACCCGCTTCCCGGGCGCGCGGCGGGGTGCGGGCCCCGGTGACGGCACTTGGCCGGGACAGCGCCGCGACACGGGGGCCTGCGCGGCGCGCGCCGCCATGCTGAGGCACCTGTCCATACGCGACTTCGCGATCGTCGAGTCGGCGGATCTGGAGTTCCTGCCGGGGTTCACGGCGCTGACCGGGGAGACCGGCGCGGGGAAATCCATCCTCGTGGACGCGCTCGCGCTCGCGCTCGGCGGCAGAGCGGATACGCTCCAGGTGCGGGATACGGCCGAGCGCGCCGAGGTGGGCGCCGAGTTCTCGCTCGAGGACGACCCCGAGCTGCAGCACTGGCTGGAGGAACAGGCGCTGGAGGGCGACCCGGAGCGGCTGCTCCTGCGCCGCGTCGTCGAGCGCGGCGGGCGCACGCGCGCGTTCGTGAACGGCCATCCGGTCACGCTCGCCCAGCTCAGGCAGGCGGGCGAGCAGCTGGTCGACATCCACGGGCAGCATGCGCACCAGTCGCTGCTGCGGCCCGATGCGCGGCGCGAGGTGTTGGACGCCTACGCGGGCCTCGCGGATGTGGCGCTCCAGAGCGCTCGCGCCCACCGCGAATGGCAGTCGATCGAACGTGACCGGGCCCAGTTCGAGGCGCACTCGAGCGCCCGCATGCGTGAGCAGGAGCAGGTCTGCGAGCAGGTCGCGGAACTCACCCGGCTCGCCCCCGCGCAGGGCGAATGGGATCGCGTCGCGGCCGAGCACTCGCGGCTCGCGAACGCGCTCGCCCTGCGCGAAGGTGCCGGCGCGGCGCTGGCGGCGCTGGCCGAGAACGAGGGCGCGGCTCTGGCGGGAATTTCCACGGCTCTGTCCCGGCTGCGCTCCATCTCGCCGTACGACGCGGGGCTGTCGGAACCGGTAGCCCTGCTCGAATCCGGTCAGGCGCAGCTGGAGGAGGCCGCGCGCGCGCTGCGCCGTTACGCGGACGGCGTGGAACTCGATCCACAGCGGCTCACAGCCGTGGAGGCGCGCATGGAGGCGCTGCATTCGGCGGCGCGGCGTTTCCGGGTGGAGCCCGAAGCGCTTGGCGAGCTTCTCGAACGCTCCAGGGCGAGGCTGCAGGAACTCGAGCAGGCCGGCGATCCGGGCGCGCTGGCGCAAAGGCAGGCGCAGGCGCTCGCCCGCTACCGGGAGTGCGCCCAACAACTCACCAGGGGCCGGCGCAAGGCGGCGGCACGGCTCTCGCGCGAGGCGAGCACGGGGCTCGCCGAGTTGGCTCTGAAAGGCGCGCGCCTGGAGGTGTCGCTCGTGCCGGGGACTCCCGGCGGCAGCCCGCATGGTGACGAAGGGGTCGAGTTCCTGTTCGCCTCGAGCGCCGCCGCGCAGGCGCTGCCGCTTGCCCGCGTTGCCTCCGGCGGCGAACTCTCGCGCGTGAGCCTGGCGATCCAGGTCGTGACCGGACGCGCCGCGCGCGTGCCGACACTCGTCTTCGACGAAGTCGACGCAGGAATCGGCGGCGCCGTCGCCGAAGTCGTCGGCCGCCGGCTGCACGGACTGGGCGCGGCCCGTCAGGTGCTGTGCGTGACGCACCTGGCACAGGTAGCAGCGCAAGCCGATAACCAGTGGCGGGTATCCCGCGCGGGCGGCGGGAGCCGGGTGCAGGTTCTGCGCGACACCGAGCGCGTGGAAGAGATCGCCAGGATGCTGGGCGGCGT
Source organism: Burkholderiales bacterium (assembly GCA_020846575.1). Lineage (GTDB taxonomy): Bacteria > Pseudomonadota > Gammaproteobacteria > Burkholderiales > SG8-39 > JADLDQ01. Next base: position 10,214 of record JADLDQ010000059.1, on the reverse strand, counting down.
CCAGATCACCGAGACGACGCGCCGCCATGCGACCGAGATGCTGCGCCTGCGCGCGGAGCACGGCCGTACCGCCGCGCGCCCTTCGACGGGCTTGCGGTCACGTTGAGCGCGCTCGCCCGCGGCCGGCGCGCCGGGAGAGCGCGCTCGCGCGCGTGTGTGGTGCGATATTGCACGCCGGCGTGGCGGCTGGTTCTGATAAATTGATTTCGATGCAACGGGCATGAAGGGGACCGCGCAATGGTGCAGCTGGAAAGTCTCGCGGGCAACGGGTCGACAGCCGGCCTGATCGCAGCCGTCGTGTTGCTCGCGGCGGGTTACGTGGCGCTCGACTTCTACGCCGAGGGGGAAAAGAACAAGGTGCTGGTCGAAACCCGCGGCACCCAGTTCCTGCAGGCGCTCTACCACTATCGGCAGGACGCAGGCCGGTTCCCCGACACGCTGGAGAGCCTGGTTCCCAGGCAGCTCGCACTGCTGCCTCGCTGCCCCGGCGGCGAGAGTTATGTCTACGTCCATACCAATGGCGAGTATCGCGTCGGCTGCCCCAATGTCGGATTCAAGACGCGCTCCTACGGATACGATTCCCGCTCCCGCAGCTGGCGCGATTGGTGATCCGCGCCGCGACGGGGCGAACGGCCTGCCGCGACGCAGCCCGTGCGGTCGCCGCGCGGTGCCCTTCGCCGTCCGGTGGAACTCGGGTAGAATCCGCCCCTCGCCAGGCGCGTAGCTCAGCTGGTTAGAGCACCACCTGGACATGGTGGGGGTCGGTGGTTCGAGTCCACTCGCGCCTACCAAGCGGACGGACGGCGCTTGCGCGCCGTGGGCCGGCGTTCCGCGCCGTGGCCCTACGCCCCCGGACCCGCTCGGGCGTCCGCAGCGCCGAGGGGCGAAGCCGCCCCGCATACTGCGCCCGGCGTTGCGGTTCGATGGGTGAGTTCCCAGGGAGTCCAGTCCATGGCGGCAGTGATGAGCGCACCGCAAGAACGCGTCTGCAATCCGGTATCCAGCGCCGAACTCGAGCGCCGCTGGTCGGCCATCCGCGCCGGGATGCGCGAGGCGGGGCTGGCGGCGCTGCTGGTCTCGGGAGCCCAGGACTGGATGAACGGAAATATCCGCTGGTTCACCGGCCTGCCTGCGAACAACGGCTATCCCCGCTCGGTGATCTTTCCCGCGGAGGGGCCGATGACGCTGTGCGAACAGGGTCCGTTCGGCGGCGAGGCGAAGCCGGACATCCGCGAGACAGCCAGCCGCGGCATCGGCAAGAAGGTGTTCACGCCGAGCTTCCCGGGGGCGGTGCAGTATACCGGGCACTACGACGCCGAAGTGCTTGCGCGCGAGATCGCGGCGGCCGGCTTCAGGTCGGTCGGCCTGGTGTGCGCGGCCGGCATGTACCACGGCATCGCGGGCGGTGTGCAGGAGCGGGCGCGGGGTGTGCGTTTCGAGGACGCGAGCAACCTGGTCGATCTCGTCAAGTGCGTCAAGAGCCCGGAGGAGCTGGAGATGATCCGGCGCACCGCGGCCATGCAGGACGAGGTGATGCGCAAGGTGCGCGAGCACATCCGCCCCGGCATGAAGGATTTCGAAGTGGCGGCGTTCGCGCAGTACGTCGGGCAGCTGAACGGCAGCGAGCAGGGCATCTTCCTGTGCTCGTCGGCCCCGCCGGGAATGCCTGCACAGTTCCGGCCGCGAGCGCAGCAGGGGCGCGCCATCCAGCAGGGCGACAGCTTCACGCTGCTGGTGGAGAACAACGGTCCCGGCGGCATGTTCGCCGAGCTGTCACGCACCTTCGTGCTGGGCAAGGCCACGCAGGAACTGACCGACGCGCTCGCGCAGATACTGGAAGCGCAGCGCAACACGCTCGCGCGGCTCAAGCCCGGCGCCCGTTGCAAAGACCTGATCGACGCGCACAATGCCTTCATGCGCTCGCGCGGGCTGCCCGAGGAGAAGCGCCTGTACTGCCACGGCCAGGGCTACGACATGGTGGAACGCCCGCTGGTGCGCGAGGACGAGCCGATGCCCGTCCTCCAGGGCATGAACATCGTGGTGCACCCGGGAATGATGACCGAGCGCCTGTTCATGACCAACACCGACAACTACATCATCGGCCCCGACGGTCCCGGAGAGTGCATCCACAAGACGCCCAAGGCGATCATCGAGGTGGTCTGAACCGGGCAGGCGGTCGCGAATGGCGAGGGCCGCGGATTCTGATACGATGGCAGGCGAGCCGGTAGCTCGCAGCGCCCGACCGAACAGCCGATACGATACGGAGAACGCAGTGCCGATGCGCGCGAGAAGTACCGGGAACACCGATACGGAGACCGCCTAGGCACGCGGGCTGAGCGCACTCGCGTCACGGGAAGAAGTGCGGCTCGACCGCACTTTTTTTTACCCGGGCGGCCACACGACCGACCATGCCCGAAATCACACTGCCCGACGGTACCCTGAAATCCTTTTCCAGTCCGCTCACGGTCGGGGAACTCGCCGCGGCGATCGGCCCGGGGCTCGCCCGCGCCGCGCTGGCAGGGCGTGTGAACGGCAGGCTGGTGGATACCTCGCATCGCATCGATTCCGACGCGCAGGTCGCCATAGTCACCGAGCGCGATCCAGAAGGTCTCGAACTGCTGCGCCACTCCAGCGCGCACCTGCTGGCGTACGCGGTGAAGGAGCTATTCCCGGAGGCGCAGGTCACTATCGGACCGGTGATCGAGAACGGCTTCTACTACGACTTCGCCTACAAGCGGCCGTTTACCCCCGAGGACCTGGCGGCCATCGAGAAGCGCATGGCGGAACTGGCGGCCCGCGACCTGCCGATCCAGCGAGAGGTGTGGCCGCGCGACGAGGCCGTGGCATTCTTCCGCTCGATCGGCGAGCACTACAAGGCGGAGATCATCGCCTCCATTGCGCAGGGCGAGGAAGTTTCGCTGTATCGCGAAGGCGACTTCGTCGATCTGTGCCGCGGACCGCACGTTCCGTCCACCGGCCGGCTGCGGGTGTTCAAGCTGATGAAGGTTGCCGGCGCCTACTGGCGGGGCGACTCGCGCAACGAGATGCTGCAGCGCATCTACGGGACCGCCTGGGCGAGGAAGGAGGACCAGGACGCGTACGTGCGCATGCTGGAGGAGGCCGAGAAGCGCGACCACCGGCGCCTGGGCACGCAGCTGGACCTGTTCCACTTTCAGGACGAAGCACCGGGCCTGGTGTTCTGGCATCCGCGCGGCTGGGCCCTGTGGCAGCAGCTCGAGCAGTACATGCGGCGGGTGTACCGGGACAACGGCTACCAGGAGGTGCGCTGCCCGCAGATTCTCGATCGCGGCCTGTGGGAGAAATCGGGTCACTGGGAGAACTACCGGGAAAACATGTTCACCACTTCGTCGGAAAACCGCGACTACGCGGTCAAGCCGATGAATTGTCCCGGCCACGTGCAGGTATTCAACAAGGGATTGCGCAGCTACCGCGACCTGCCGCTGCGCTACGGCGAGTTCGGGGCCTGCCATCGCAACGAACCTTCGGGCGCGCTGCACGGCCTGATGCGGGTGCGCGGCTTCACCCAGGACGACGGTCACGTCTTCTGCACGGAGGAGCAGATTCAGTCCGAGGTGTCGGCGTTCACCGAACTGCTGCGTCGCGTCTACGCGGACTTCGGGTTCGGGGAGATCGCCTACAAGCTCGCCACCCGACCGGCCAAGCGGGTGGGCGCCGACTGGCTGTGGGACAAGGCGGAAGCCGCCCTGGATGCGGCGCTCAGGGCCGGTGGTTACCCGTTCGACCGGCTGCCCGGCGAGGGGGCCTTCTACGGGCCCAAGATCGAGTATCACCTCAAGGACAGCCTGGGCCGCCCCTGGCAGTGCGGCACCATGCAGGTGGACTTCTCGATGCCGGAGCGCCTGGGAGCCCAGTACGTCGCCGAGGACAACGCCCGCCGCACCCCGGTCATGCTCCACCGGGCGATCGTCGGTTCGATGGAGCGCTTCATCGGCATCCTGATCGAGCACCATGCCGGGGCGATGCCCGCCTGGCTCGCGCCGGTGCAGGCCGTGGTGCTGAATATCTCGGAGGGACAGGCGAGGTATGCCGGCTCGGTCACCGAGCAACTGCGTTCGGCTGGCCACCGCGTCGAAGCGGACTTGAGGAACGAGAAAATAAGCTATAAAATTCGAGAACATAGCTTGCAGAAGCTGCCTTACCTGCTGGTCGTGGGCGAAAAGGAAAAGGCGGCGAAGAGGGTGGCCGTTCGTGCCCGCGGCGGCGAGGACCTCGGCGCGATGCAGGTCGAGGAATTCGCAGCGCGCCTCGATTCCGAATCAGCGCCGGAGCGCTGAGAACCGAACCGCGTGATTCAGGGCCCGCCGGGGGCCGGAAGGCCTGTTGTTCACAAGCACAGGAGAGATCGAAATCGCTCAGGATAAGGCTCAGCGCCTCAACGGCGAGATCAATGCGCCCGAGGTGAGACTGGTAGGACCCAACGGCGAGCAGATGGGAATCGTCGCGATCGCCCAGGCACTGAAGCTGGCCGACGAGGCCGATGTCGATCTGGTGGAGATCGCACCGCTCGCACAGCCACCGGTGTGCAAGATGATGGACTTCGGCAAGTTCAAGTATCGCGAGGCCAAGAAGGCCCACGAAGCAAAGCTGAAGCAAAAGCAGATACAGGTGAAGGAAGTCCAGTTCCGTCCGGGCACGGACGAGGGCGACTACCAGATCAAGCTGCGCAACCTGATCAAGTTCCTGGAAGAGGGAGACAAGACCAAGGTGACCCTGCGCTTCCGCGGACGGGAGATGGCCCACCAGGAGTTCGGCCATCGGCTGATCGAGCGCGTGAAGCGCGACCTGGAGACCCACGCGGTGGTGGAACAGTTTCCCAAGATGGAAGGCCGCCAGTTGATCATGGTGCTCGCACCCCGGAAGGCGGTGGTGCCCGTGAAGAAGAAGAGCGAGGCGTCTGCCCCGCACTGAAACGCGCAGCCGCGGTCCGCGGCCAGTGACCCGGTCTGCGGGGCCTGGCCATCCTTTGCGCGGACTCGAACGAACCCGGGCGCGCCGGATCCATCCGGCGAACCCTACAAGCCGTACCGAGGTAGCAAGCGCCGGTCTGCCGACCGGCCACCCGGTGCGGTGCGACAACAGGAGCATCACCATGCCCAAGATGAAGACCAAGCGCGGCGCCGCCAAGCGCTTCAACGTTCAGGGAGCCGGTGGAATCAAGCGTTCCAAGGCGTTCCTGCGCCACATCCTCACCAAGAAGACGACCAAGCGAAAGCGCGGCCTGAGGGGAACCGTGCAGCTCGACGATACGAATGTGCGCGCCGTCAAGGCGATGCTGCCGTACGCCTGATCGCCGGTCCGGTCTCCAAGGCAACGTCCACGAGCGAGGAGCAAGCACATGCCCAGAGTCAAGCGGGGCGTCACCGCGCACGCCCGTCACAAGAAGGTCATCGATCAGGCCAAGGGATTCCGCGGCCGCCGCGGCAACGTCTACCGCGTCGCGAAGGAAGCGGTCATGAAGGCGGGACAGTACGCCTACCGCGACCGCCGCCAGCGCAAGCGCCAGTTCCGCGCGCTCTGGATCGCGCGCATCAATGCCGCGGCGCGCGAACTCGGATTGAGCTACAGCGCGCTCATCAACGGGCTCAGGAAGGCCCGGATCGAGGTGGACCGCAAGGTTCTCGCCGATCTCGCGGTCGCCGACAAGGCCGCGTTCGCGAAGATCGCCGGCGCGGCCAAGGCGAAGCTCGCCGCGGGCTGAGCCGGGTCGCCGCACCGTTCCCCGTCCGCCGCACGGCCGCGGGTGCAGCGCATCAGCTCATGAGCGACGTCGAGTCCATCGTCAAGGAGGCCCTGGAGCAGTTCTCGCGCGCGGGCGCGCCGGCCGAACTCGAGCAGGTCAAGGCGCGATTCCTGGGCCGATCGGGCGCGCTGACCGAGGCGCTGAAGGGCCTGTCGCGCCTGGGCACCGGGGAGCGCCGCGCCGCCGGGGCGCTTCTCAACGCTGCCAAGGAGCGCATCGAGTCGGCGCTCGAGGCGCGCCGGCGGGCACTGGCCGAGAGCGCCACCGAGGCGAGGCTGCGGGAGGAGGCGCTCGATGTCACCCTGCCCGGCCGCGGCCGGGGCCGCGGCGGCATCCACCCCATCTCCCGCACCTGGGAGCGGATCGAGGAGATTTTCGCCTCCGTCGGTTTCGATATCGCCGATGGCCCGGAGATCGAGACCGACTGGTACAACTTCACCGCGCTCAACCAGCCGGAGAACCACCCGGCGCGCTCGATGCACGACACCTTCTACATCGAGGGTATGCACGCGCTCGGCGCGGACGGCCGCAGCGAGCCGCTGCTGCTGCGCACCCACACCAGCCCCATGCAGGTGCGCTACGCGCGCATGCATGAGGCGCCGATCCGGGTGATCGCTCCCGGCAGAACCTACCGGGTGGACTCCGACGCGACGCATTCGCCCATGTTCCATCAGGTCGAAGGTCTGTGGATCGACGAGGACATCAGCTTCGCCGACCTGAAGGGCGCATACACCGATTTTCTGCGGCGCTTCTTCGAGACCGACGCACTTCAGGTGCGCTTCCGGCCCTCGTTCTTCCCGTTCACCGAACCCTCGGCCGAGATCGACATGATGTTCGCCTCGGGGCCGAAACGCGGCCAGTGGCTGGAGATATCCGGCGCCGGGCAGGTTCATCCGGACGTGGTCCGCAACTTCGGTCTGGATCCGGAGCGCTCGATGGGATTCGCATTCGGAACCGGGCTCGAGCGCCTGGCGATGCTTCGCTACGGCATCACCGACCTGAGGCTTTTCTTCGACGGCGATCTGCGCTTCCTGTCGCAGTTCGATTGAAGGCGCGGACCCGATCCTCATGCAGTTCCCGGAGAGCTGGCTGCGCGCCCTGGTCGATCCGCCCATCGGCACGCAGGAACTCGCGCACCTGCTCACCATGTCGGGACTGGAGGTCGAGTCCTGCGTCCCGGTGGCGCCCGGCTTCTCGGGGGTCGTGGTGGCCCGGGTGCTGTCGGTCCAGCGGCATCCCAATGCCGAGCGGCTGAGCTTGTGCACGGTGGATGCCGGGCAGGGAGAAGCGCTCGCCATCGTGTGCGGCGCTCCGAACGTGGCGCCGGACATGAAAGTGCCCTGCGCACTTCCCGGGGCAATGCTGCCGGGAAAGGACGGCGCACCCTTCGAGATACGCAAGGTGACCATGCGCGGCATCGAGAGCGCCGGCATGCTGTGCTCCGCGCGTGAACTCGGGCTCTCCGATGACCACAGCGGCCTGCTCACGCTGGCGGCGCAGGCGAGCGTAGGTGCCGACCTGAGGCAGGTGCTCGGGCTGGACGACCACGTCTTCCTGCTGAAGCTCACGCCCAATCGAGCGGACTGCCTCTCGCTGCTGGGCGTGGCGCGCGAGGTCGCCGCCCTGACCGGCGCTGGCGTGAGGCCGCCCGAGACCCCGCCGGTGCCGGCGCGCGGCGATTCGACGTTTCCCGTTCGCATCGCCGCTGCGCGCGCCTGCGGCCGCTTCGGCGCGCGCGTGATCCGCAACGTGGATGCCACCGCGCCCGTCCCCGAGTGGATGAAACGCCGGCTGGAGCGGGCTGGACAGCGTTCCATCTCGGCGCTGGTGGACGTGACCAACTACGTGATGCTGGAACTGGGCCAGCCGCTGCACGTGTACGACCTGGACAAGCTTGCCGGCGGCATCGAGGTGCGCTTCGGGCGCGAGGGTGAATCGCTCAAGCTTCTGAACGAGCAGACGGTATCGATCGACGGGTCGGTGCTCTGCATCACCGACGGCTCCGGCCCCATCGGTCTTGCCGGCATCATGGGTGGCAATTCCACCAAGGCAGGGTTCGCCACGCGCAACATCCTGCTCGAGTCGGCGTTCTTCGCGCCGGAGGCGATCGCCGGGCGCGCCCGGCGCTACAACTTCGCGAGCGACGCCTCGCACCGCTTCGAGCGCGGTGTGGACTTCGGCAACTGCGTCGCGAGCATCGAGCGCGCTACGCGCCTGATTCTGGATGTCTGCGGCGGCGAACCCGGACCGGTCACCGACACGCAAGGCGAGTTGCCGGTGCGCAGCACCGTACGCATGCGCGTCGCGCGCGCCCGCAGGGTGATCGGTGTGCCGGTCGATACCCGGGAGATCGCGGGCATCTTCGATCGGCTCGGCTTCGCCCACCGTCTCGAGGGGGCAGGCGATGCCGAGAGCTTCGAGGTCACGCCGCCCTCCCACCGGTTCGACATCGCCATCGAGGCGGACCTCATCGAGGAAGTCGCACGGGTGCATGGCTTCGAGCGCATTCCGGCACATCCGCCCCGGGCGGCAGCGGCTATGCGCGCCCGGTCCGAGTCGCAGCGCACGCTGCACGCGCTGCGCCGCATCCTCGCCGAGCGCGACTACCGCGAGGTGATCAGCCACAGCTTCGTGGACGCCGGGTGGGAAGCGGATTTCGCCGCCAACGGCGAGCCCATACGGCTCGCGAACCCGATCGCCAACCACCTGGAGGTCATGCGCAGCACCCTGATCGGCAGCCTGGTCGCCAGTCTGCGCTACAACCAGAATCGCGATATCGAGCGCGTGAGGGTGTTCGAGGTCGCGCGCGTGTACCTGCGCGACGCGACGGCGCAGGCCGGACCGCTGCAGCTCGCGGGCCTGCGACAGCCGATGCGGGTGGCCGCCGCCGCCTGCGGCGCCGCGCTTCCCGCACAGTGGGGAACCGCGCGGCGTGACGTCGACTTCTACGACGTGAAGGCCGACCTTGCGGCGCTCCTGCCGCCCGGCGAGGCGCGCTACGAGCCGGCCCCGCACCCGGCACTGCACCCCGGGCGCAGTGCCCGGGTCTTCATCGGTGGCGCACCCGCGGGGTGGATCGGCGAGCTGCACCCGCGGTGGCAGCGCAAGTACGAACTCGCAGGCCCGGCGCTCGTGTTCGAGATCGACGCGCAGCCGCTGCTTCAAGTTCCGATCCCGCGGTACCGCGAAGTCTCGCGGTTTCCTCCCGTGGTGCGCGACTGCGCCGTGGTGGTTCCGAACGCCGTGCCCTGGCAGGACCTGCTGGGTGCCCTGAACGAAGCGCGCCCTGCTGCAGTGCAGGATATCCGCCTGTTCGATCTGTACCGGGGTCAGGGTGTCGACGCAGGGGGAAAAAGCCTTGCATTTCGGGTAGTTATGCAAGATACTTCCCGGACACTCACCGATGAGGAAGCCGACGCCGTGATGGCCGGGCTGAGCGAAATACTCGCGGTGCGATTCGGAGCGAAAGTGCGGGCATAGCAGTCGGCGCGAGCCGCGGCCAGGGGGGAAGCACGGGGCGCGGCGCCGTCCGGGCAAGTCTGAAGCGCCGTCAATCGCGGTGAATCGGAGCTCAGGGTGCCGAGCCGTCCCGCCCGGGGCGGAATCGGCCGGGTGCGTTGGGGGCGGAGATGACACTCACGAAAGCGGAACTCGCCGACATGCTCTTCGAGAAGGTGGGGCTCAACAAGCGTGAGGCGAAGGACATGGTGGAGACCTTTTTCGAGGAGATCCGCCTGGCGCTGGAGAACGGCGAAACCGTGAAACTGTCGGGGTTCGGTAACTTCCAGTTGCGCAACAAGCCCCAGCGTCCCGGGCGCAATCCGAAGACGGGCGAGGAAATCCCGATCACCGCGCGCCGCGTCGTGACTTTCCACGCCAGCCAGAAGCTGAAGGCGCTGGTCGAGCGGACCCATGGAACCATCGAGCAAGGCGAGCAAGGCTAGCCTGCCCCCGATCCCGGCGAAACGCTACTTCACCATCGGCGAGGTAAGCGAGTTGTGCGGCGTCAAGCCGCACGTGCTGCGTTACTGGGAGCAGGAATTCACCCAGTTGAAACCGGTCAAGCGCCGCGGCAACCGGCGCTACTACCAGCACCACGAAGTGCTGCTGATCCGGCGCATCCGCGAACTGCTCTACGAACAGGGTTTCACCATCAGCGGCGCACGCAACCGTCTGGACGAAGCGCTCGGCGGCGCTCACCGGCCGCCGGCCCGCGGTGAGCAGGCGCTCGAGCCCGCGGCGCCGGTGGATGCCGCCCTGCTGCGCCAGGAGATCCAGGGCGTCATCGACATGCTGCGCTGAGCCGGCGGCGCCGGGTTCGCACCGGCGTCTGCTAGAATCCGCAGCCTCGGGGCGTAGCGCAGCCTGGTAGCGTACCTGCATGGGGTGCCGGTGGTCGGAGGTTCAAATCCTCTCGCCCCGACCAATCTTT
>JADLDQ010000058.1 GCA_020846575.1 Burkholderiales bacterium | reverse complement strand
CCCAGGGCCTGGTACTGGCGAACGATGCTCGCGACGTCGGCGCGCTCGTTCCTCTCGGTGAAGATCTGCGCGAAGTAGTGCGCGAGCGGCGTCGCCTGGAACGCAGGGCTCAGATCCTGGAAGGTGTAGCGCCAGCGGTACGCAACACCCTCGGCCCGGTAATCGCGGATGCGCCTCTGGACGAACGCGGGCGGCGTCTCCTGCGGCGGGTCGTAACCGGCGCCGCACAGAACGAGCGCCCGGGTCTGCACCGGGCGCAGGTGATACATCTGCTGAACGATGAAAGACCCGACCGAGCAGCCGACCAGCACCGCCGGCTCGCCTGGCAGCGCCTCGTCGAGCGCTTCCCAACAGGCCTGCGCCATGTCGGCGAGCGTCAGGCCCTCGTCCGCCTTGGGCGAGCGCCCGTAGCCTGGGATATCGATGGCGATGCAGCGGTACCAGCTCGACAGGTGAGCCATCTGGAACATCCAGCACGACTGGTCCATGGGGTTGGGATGCACGAACGCCATCGCCGGGCCGGCGCGACCCGTGCGTTCGTAGTAGAGGGGCCCTCGGATGTGCTCTGCCATGATCGGTTCTCCTCGTCTCGGTCGAATGCCCGTGCATCGCCGCACGGCGTGGACCTGTTCGGGCGCGCGCGGTGCAGGCCGCGGGCCTTGCCCGCGCGCAGGCTGCTCGCCGTCCGCGCGCGGGCTACTCGCCGCGGCCCGCGAACGCGAGGATATCGCCCAGGTAGTCGTCCAGGTCGAGCAGTTCGCGGCGCGCGCGCGAATGCGCGCCCTCGGCGCGCGCCTGCGCCGCCGCGAACACCAGCCGGCCGAGCGCCGCCGGCAACTCACCGCGGTGCGAAAGCCGCGCCGCGGCAAGCGGAAGGTAGGTGGCGACCGGGTCCTCCTCGAGCGCCAGGATCGCCTCGCAGCTGCCCGGATCGCCCTGGCGCGCGCAGCGCCCGAAGAGCTGCCGGTCGATGCGCGCGCAGTCGTTCGCCTCGGTCGCGATCACGTGCAGCCCGCCCCGCTCGGCGACGCCCGGTGCGAGCCGGATGTCGGTGCCGCGCCCGGCCATGTTGGTCGCCACGGTGATGCACCCGGGTTAGCCCGCCTGCGCCACCAACTGCGCCACCTCGCGGTCCTGGCGCGCGTTGAGCAGGCGATAGGGCAGGCCGGCCTCGTCCAGGCGGCGGGCCAGCGTCTCCGAGGCGCCCACCGAGCGCGTGCCCACCAGCACCGGGCGGCCGGCGTCGCGATGGCGGCGGATACTCTGCACCACCGCGCGCCACTTCAGCTCGGAGCGGCCGTAGATCCGGTCCGCGAGCCGTGCGCGGCGGCACGGCTCGTGGGTGGGGACCCTCGCCACGCGCAGCCGGTACACGGCCCACAGCTCGGGCGCCACCTCGCTCGCGGTGCCGGTCATGCCCGCCAGGTGCAGGTAGCGCCGGAAGAAGCGCTGGTAGCTGATGCGGGCCAGGGTTTCGCGCTCGCCGCTCGGCTCGCAGCCTTCCTTTATCTCGATCAACTGGTGCAAGCCCTGTTCCCAGGAGCGATCGGGCATGAGACGGCCGGTGTTCTCGTCGATGATGACCACCTTGCCCTCGCGCAACAGGTAGTGCTTGTCGCGCTGAAACAGGTGCAGCGCGGCGAGCGCCTGCCGCACCAGCTGCTCGCGCCGGCGCGGCCCGCGCCATACGCCGGCAAGCGGCTCGGCCAGACGCTCCAGCGTTGCAAGGCCCGAGCGCGTGATCTCCGCGCCCTTGTCGCGGATGCGGTAGTCCGCGGGAGCGAGCGCGCGCGCGAGCGCGAGCGCCTGGCGGTGCAGCGCCTGCGCTTCGGGATTGCCCGCCTGCGCCGACAGGATGAGCGGGGTGCGCGCTTCGTCCACCAGCACGCTGTCGGCCTCGTCCACGATGGCGAACTGCAGCCCGCGCAGCAGCAGCCGGGCCGCCGGCCCGCCACCGCAGAGCACGCCGAGCTTCATCGCGACCGGCCGCGGCCTGCCGCCCAGCACCAGGCGGTCGCGCAGGTAGTCGAAGGCGACCTCCTTGTTGCTGCAATAGGCGACGTCGCAGCGATAGGCGTCGCGGCGGGCTTCGGGGCTCATACCCTGCTTCACGCAGCCGACGCTGAGCCCCAACGCCCGGTACAACGGCCCCATCCACTGCGCGTCGCGCTCGGCGAGGTAGTCGTTGACCGTGACCACGTGCACCGCGCGCCCGGCCAGCGCTGCGGTCGCGGCCGCGAGCGTCGCGGTGAGCGTCTTGCCCTCGCCCGTCTCCATCTCGGCGAGCATCCCGTTCAGCATCGCCCAGCCGCCGATCAGTTGCACGTCGAAGTGCCGCATCCCCAGGGTGCGTCCCGCGGCCTCCCGCGCCAGGGCGAACACCTGGGCGGCCAGACCGGGCTCGGCGAACCCGGACTGCCGCAGGAGCGGGCCAAGGCGCAGGGCGCGCGCGCGCAGCTGCTCGTCGGATGCCGCGCTCAGCCCGTCAGTGGCGCAATCCGTGGCCGCGACGATGCGCGCGAGCGCCCCGGCGCCCGCGCCCGGGCGCGCGGCGTAGTAGCGCGACGCGGCAAGCGCGCGCTCGAACCGGCTCTCGCGCGCTTCCTCGCGCTCCGGGTAGCCCCCGTACGGGAGCGAGGGGTTCGCCGCCGCCATCAGACCGAGAAGCGGCGCAGGAACAGCTGCCGGAGCGCGCGCCAGGCACGCCAGGCGAGCGGCTCGGCGCCATGCTCGAAGCGCGCGTACACGTGCTCACCCAGCACCGAGGCGAATGTCGCCGGCAGCTCCAGCTCGAACTCGAACCAGGACTCGAGCGTGCGCGGCTTTTTCATGTCCTGCGGATCGAGCGGCGCCTGCCCGCCGCCGACGCTGGACAGAGCGAGGTTGCCCACCTCGCGGCTCGCCGCCGGCACTTCCCTGCGGATCGCCGCCGCGAAGGTGTCGTACATCCGGCCCGCGAGCTTCACCCGCACCGCGCGGGTGTCGCTCCTCACCAGGTCGACGCTGTCCTGGGACACCAGCACCCTGGCGGTCACGGTCGCGGCGGGCACGACGTAGCCGATCTCCTGCCCCCTGCGCAGGTAACGCCCGCGCAGATCCTGCGCGGCCATCGAGAGCACCAGGGCGCCGCTCGCCGGGCTGCGCAGCGTGAGGTCCCGGTAAAGGGCGCGCGCGTGATCCAGTTCCTCGTGCGCCGCCTCCAGCTCTTCGCGCGCGAGGTCCCATTTGACCCGGTCGCTCTTCAACGCGGCCTGAGCGCGCGTCTCCAGCAACTCGACGCGCGCCTCGAGCACCGGGAGCCGCGCTTCCAGTTCCGGGTTGCTCGACTCGAGCAGCACGCTGCCGCGCGCGACCAGAGCGCCCGGTTCGAATCCGAGTTCTCCCGCAAAGCCGTCGGCGCCGGCGCGCACCTCGGAGCCGGCCGGCACCCAGATCACGCCGTCGGCGCGGGTCCAGTGGGGCAAGGGCAGGGCGAACAGCGAGAGCGCCGCGAGTGCGGCGGCAGCGGCCGTGCTCGCCAGCGCGCGAGCGCGGCGCCGGCGCAGGCGCGCGTGGAACAGCAGGTAGCCGATGCCCTTGGCGGCCGGCCAGGCGAAGGCGGTGACCAGGGCCCAGATGGCCAGCACGATGCCCACGATCATGTACTCGGTGGCGATGAACAGCGCGATCACCAGCATCACGAAGGCTCGATAGAAGAACGAAGCGATGGTGTAGAAGACGAACCAGCGCTTCTCGCCGCGGCTCGCCTCGATCTGCGGCAGCTTCGCGCCGAACACCCGCGTCTGCACCAGGTGCGCGAGGAACTGCTGCCCGCGGTTGCGCAAGTTCTGGATCTGGATCAGGTCCGAGAGAATGTAATAGCCGTCGTAGCGCAGCAGCGGGTTCGCGTTGAACACCACGGTGGAGATGCCCGCGATCAGCACCACGTTGTAGAGCACCGCCCGGAAAAGACCCGGCTGCACTTCCAACCACAAGAGCAGCGCGAGCGCGGCGACGAACACCTCCACGATCATCCCCGCCGCCCCGACCAGCACGCGGCGGCGCGTGCTGCGGAAGGCGCTGGCGGCGGAGGCGTCCATGTAGGGAATCGGCATCAGCACCAGCAGCATCACGCCCATCTCGTGGACCTCGCCGCCCCAGACCCGGGTGGCGCAGGCGTGGCCGAACTCGTGCAGCAGCTTGATCACCGGAAACACGAGCCACAGGATCAAGAGGTTCTGCGGCGCGAGCACGCGATCGGAGAAGTTCTGCGTCAGCTCGCCCCAGTGGGCGGCGCCGGCGAGGATCGCCGCGCCCACCACCAGGCACCACAGCGCCGCCCCGCCCCAACCGAAAAGCGGCCGGTACAGCCAGAGCCAGCGCTCGAGGAAGCGGTCCGGGTCGAACAGCGGAAAGCGCATCGCCAGCGGCGAGCGCAGGTTCTGCATCCACACGGACGGGCGGCCCTTGCGCGTCCGCCGCAGCAGCTCTTCGAGGTCCGGGTTCGCCTCCGACTGGAGCGCCTCGGCCAGGTGCAGCTGACCCAGCAGCCGGATGGTGTCGTCCTGGGTGGGCGCCTCGTCCGCGAAGCGCAGCACCGCGCAGTCCCAGATCTCCTGGACCGTGCGCCGGCCGTCCATCAGGCCGATGAGGTAGTAGGCCACGGGGTCGAAGCGGTGCATGCGCCGCGAGACGCGGTCCTCCAGCACGTAGCCGAGCCGCCCGCGGTAATGATGGCGATGGATGCGCACGTGGCTTCGCAGTCGCGGCCGCAGCTCGGCGACGCGGTACCAGGAGGGGCTGTGAAGGTCGGTGGCCATGCGCTGGGGCGAGCCCGCCTCAGGGAAGCCACGACCAGGCCCACAGCCTTACCCAGTCGGTAAACCCGTGAGTCCAGATCCACACCAGCTTGCGCCGCTCGATGCGGATCTTGCCAACCCCTTCCATCCCCGGGCGCAGCCTGGCGGCCGCCGCCGCGTCCAGCCGCGCCTCGACGCGGAAGAAATTGCGCCCCTCGCGCGCGGTGTTGACCGGCGTGACGCGCGTCACCGTGAAGCGATGGCGCTCGCCGGGCATCGAGGTCACCGTCAGCTCGCCCTCCTGCCCCACCGCGACGTGGGCGATGTCGCGCTCGTCCACCTGCAGCACCACGCGAAAGCCGTGCAGGGGCGCGATCTCGAACAGCACCTGGCCCCGCTCCACCGGCGCGCCCAGGCTCTGCGAGAGATCGCCGCTGACGATCACGCCGTCGAACGGCGCACTCATGCGGGTGCGTTCGAGTTGCTCCTCGACCAGCGCGAGCTGCGCTTCGGCCTGCGCCATCTGCGCCCGGGCGATCCGCGCCTGGGTGGCGTCGCGCTGGGAGAGCGCGTCGCGGTACTGGGTCGAGTACTGCTCGTACTGGCTCTGGAGCTTCGCGCGCTCCAGCACGAGTTCCCGGTCCTCGAAGCGCCCGATCACCTGGCCCTCCTTGACGGTGTCGCCCGCGCGCAGCCCGGCCTCCTTCACGTAGCCGTTGATCGGCGCGGAAACGGCGCGCATCACGGCGCCTTCAAGGGTCGAATTGGCCGAGATGCGGTACTCGCCGGCGGCCAAGCCGAGAAACAGGGCGATGGCCAGCAGCGCCGCCGCGCCGAGCTTGAATCCCGCGTGTCCGCGACCCGCCAGCCGCTCCCACAGGTTCCAGGTCGAGCGCCCGGCGTGCGCCGCCAGGCTCGATTCGCCGGCGCTGCGCAGCGCCACGACAGGACCCGCCACCGCGGCCACGGCTTCGCAGACCTCCAGCGTCGCCGCGTCGAGGCGCCCGCCGGGAGGTTTTTCCAGTGTCAGGGCGCCCACCGGTTCACCGTCGTGCATCAACGGAAAACTTCCCACGCCGCCCGACCCGGTCTCGCGCAGCAGCGCCTCGTGCGCGCGGCACACCACGGGCGGACCGCCCGCATCCGCTGGAAAGACGACGGTCTGCGCCTGGTCGATGGCCTCCTCCATCGCGCCCTCGATCGCGCGCAGCAGGTTGGCGCGCGGCTCGAACTGCGGCGAATGCGACACCCCGCGAACCTCCACCCGGGCGCCCCGGAACAGTCCCAGGCTGACGCGATCGCAGCCCAGGCGCACCGCCAGCTCGGTCGCGAACGCGGCGGCGCATTGCTTGAGGTCCGCGGGTTCGACCAGGGTTGCGACCAGGTCGAGCGCGAGCTTCAGCCGCAGCCGCTCGGCCTGGGCCGGGTCGGCATGCCGCCGCAGGAGGACCTCCAGCCAACCGGAGCCCCACTGAAGGTCGCGCATCGCCGCCTGCAGCTGCGCCTCCGCTCGCCAGTCGATCTCTACGGCGACCACGCCCTTCACCTCGCCGTCCACGCGCACGGGATAGGCGAGCTGGTAGCGCGGCTGTCCCTGCTCCCCGGCCGGCTCCTGCGGCTCGAGGATGCCGCGGCCCTCCTGCAAGGTCCGCTCGGTGATGCGCGCCAGGTGCGCGCGATCGACGGGGTTCTCGGGATAGAAAGCGACCGGCACGAAGGATTTCGCACCCGGCTGGAGCAGCAGCAGTACGCCGTCGGAGACGCCGCCGACAGCGTGGCACTGGATCAGGAGCCAGCTCGCGCAGAAGCCCTCGGCCGAATCCTGCTGGGCGAAACGCGCCCAGGCCTGCTCGTAGGCACGGCGCGCGGCGAGATCGGCGACCTGCCCCTGCGAGTGGTGCTCGTGAATCCCTGGCTTGGGGAAACTCATGGGGTGAGGTCGCTGGATGCCGCTGCGGCAGGCGGGCGTCGGCCGATTTCAGCGCGCTGCGCCGCCTGTGCGCGCCCCTTGCGCGGTCGCAAGGCCCGCGCTCGCCGCGCGGGGATGCGGGAAGGGGCGTTACGGCTTGGCCGGCTGCGCGGCAGGCGCCTCGATGTTGACCGCCCCGAAGCGCGTCTCGTACTCCCTGACCACGTTGGAGAGCAGGAGACTCAAGCGCTTGGCGGCAAAAGGGCTGAGGACGACGCGCTCGTTCAACTTGATGGTGACTTCCTTCTGCCCCCGGTTCCACGCCTGATTCATACCGAACAGCATCACCACCTCCTCGCGCGTGCTGGTGACGTTGCAGACGTTGGCGTAGGAACTCTTCATATCGCTGTCGTCCCAGCGGATCTTCATGCCCGCGGTGTCGCCGCTGATCTGCGCCGTCTCGGGTGCCTTGGTTGCCATGATGCCGACTGCCTCCTTGTATCGATTGCGAAAAACCGTGCCGAGCGCCCCGGTTCCCGCGGCGTGCGAGTGCACGCAGCGCACGCCCATCTTACTACCGCGCTCATCCCGCGCGGCGCCGGGGAAAGGGGCTGCAGCCGGCCTGCCGGGAACGCGGCCCGCCAGGGATCCTGGCGCTCGCCCGCGTGTAGGCGTGCGGCCGGGCACGCGGGCGTGCGCTCCCCCAGGCTACTTGCGAACCGGCGGCAACAATTGGAAATCGCTCAGCTTGGCCACGCCACGATGCCCGCCCGCGCCATTCGGCGCGAGGGCCGCGGCAGGTGTACCGAGGCCGTTGAACCTGCCATTCCAGTCCACCTTGCGCGCATCGCCCGGCGCGCTCGACGCACTGCTCTCCCCGGCTGCGGGCTCCGCCGCTGTTCCCGCACGCTCGCCGTATGCCGGTGTATCGAGCCGCAGCCAGTCCGCGAGTCCACCGTACGGGGGTCGGATCCCATCGGCCGGCGCGCTCTGCCTGCCGGTCCGCCCATCGTCGTACAGCACCAGGTCCTGGATCGAAAAGAGCGGCGGCGCAGCCCCGAGCGGACCCAGCGCGGGGAGCGCCTGCGCGGACAAGTCGTACCACGCTGCGCCTAGCGCGCCTTGCTCACCGTCCGGAACCACGGTAACCGGTGATACGGACTCGATGGTGGCATGTCCGCTTCGGGCGTCGACCAGGATCTCGTATACCGGCTCGCCGCTCACGATGACGGTGTGTTCGCCGCCCTCGGTGCGTATAGTGACCGAGCCGCTCGGATTGACGAAATCCACCAGTTCACTGAAGGGGCTGGTGATCACGCTGCGCAGTTCGCCCACCTCCAGCCGTATGGTCTCGGCCTCCGGACCGAACACGAACACCCGATCGACGAGGAGCATGTCGTCGTAGATCGGTTCCAGCCCCGTATAGCTGATGAGCCGTCCGGACAGCTCGATGGTGCCCGAGGACACGCCGCTGGCGCTGTAGATGACCGGCCCGCTCGCCTCGCCGGCGATCCGCAGCACGTCGAAATCCCCGGGTCCGGCTCCGTCGT
>JADLDQ010000057.1 GCA_020846575.1 Burkholderiales bacterium | reverse complement strand
GGCGGTCGCGGTCTGGGCTACGTGATCAACCTCGCGCGACAGGACTACGACACGGCGACCCTGTTCGCGGTGATCGGGTTCATCATCGTCGCCGTCACGCTCGCCGACCGGTTGATGTTCGCACCGCTCGAGCGCGTGACGACGCGCCAGTTCGGCGGCCGCGGATGATCGCCCGCCGCGCGGCCTCGCTGTGGTTCGCCGACGCGCTGGTGCTCTTGGCCATCGCGGCATGGGCATACGGCGCGAGCTCGCTGCCCCAGTTCGTGCTGCCCAACCCGGTCACCGTGGCGCGACGACTGATCGCGCTGTTCACCGACGCCGAGTTCCTCGTGCACACGCTCGCCTCCAGCGTGCGCGTGCTCGCCTCGGTGCTGCTGGCGCTCGCCCTGGGCGCCGGGCTCGCGCTGCTCGCGCGCGCGGTGCCGATCCTGGACGGCGTCGTTTCGGGACTGCTGCAGCCGTTCCTCAATGCGTTTCCTTCGATCGGGTGGGCGATTCTCGCCGCGATCTGGTTCGCGCCGGGTCACCTGTCGATCGTGTTCGTGCAGGTGGCGATCCTCACGCCGTTCTGCCTGATCAACGTCGCCGAAGGGTTGCGCCAGATCGACCGCGAGATGCTCGAGATGGCGCGCAGTTTCACACGGCGCCGCGCGCGCGTGCTCGCGCGCGTGACGCTGCCGCTGCTGCTGCCGTACCTGGCCGGCGCGCTGCGCATCGCGTACGGCGTGGCATGGAAGATTTCGCTGGTGGCCGAGTTGCTGGGCTCGACCTCCGGGCTGGGCTTCCTGATGCTGCGTGCGCAGGGTTCGGCCGACATCACCACCGTGCTCGCCGCCTGCCTGGCGATCGTCGCGCTGTTCTATGCGGGCGAACGGCTGCTGCTCGAGCCGCTTGCGCGCCGCTTCGCCGCCCGCTAGACAGAGCCTGAGGCGATCGGCAAGCGCCGTCCTGCTCTGCAGCGCTCGGGGCGCGAGGCGCCGAGCGCAGCCGGTCGCCGCGCCGCCGCTGTGGACGCCGGGCGGTTTGCGCTGCGCGCACCCGGCGGCGCCGCACGCTCATAATGGCGACCCGCGGGTCGCCGCGCGCATCGCCGCACCGCCCCGCACCCGAGCAAATCACCCGGAACGGAGCATCCCGATGGCCTTACTCACCGGCGCCCAGGCCCTGGTCCAGTCGCTGAAGAACAACGACATCCGCACCCTGTTCGGCCTGCCCGGCGTGCAGCTCGACCACGTCTTCGAAGCGCTCTACCAGGAGCGCTCCTCGATCCGCGTGATCAACTCCCGCCACGAGCAGGGCGTCGCCTACATGGCTTACGGCTACGCGGAGTCGAGCGGGCAGCTGGGCGCCTTCATGGTGGTGCCCGGCCCCGGCATCCTGAACGCGGCCACCGCGATCTGCACCGCGCAGGCGAGCAACGCGCCGGTGCTCGCGCTCACCGGGCAGATCTCCACGCGCAACATCGGGCGCGGCCTGGGCATCCTGCACGAACTGCGCGACCAGGCGGGCGTGTTCGCGACGCTCACCAAGCACCAGGCGTTCGCCGGCCACCCCGCGCAGGTGCCGCAGGCGGTGGACGCCGCCATCCGCGCCGCCATCTCCGGGCGCTGCGGTCCGGCGCTGTTCGAGGTGCCCGACGACGTGACGGTGGCTCGCGGCGAGGTGTCGCTCCTGCCCGCGGCCGCGCGCGAACCCGACCCCGAGCCCGATCCGGCGCTGGTCGATCGGGCGGCCAAGCTGCTGGAAGGCGCGAAGCGCCCGGCGTTCTTCGTCGGCGGCGGCGCCTTCGGCGCCGAGCGCGAGCTGCAGGCGCTCGCCGAGCGCCTGCAGGCGCCGGTCATCATGACCCGCCACGGCCGCGGCGCGGTCTCGGACCGCCATTACCTCGCGCAGACGCTGCTGGGCGGGCACGCGCTGTGGCCCGAGGTGGACGTGGTGGTGGCGGCCGGCACCCGCTTCCTGGAGGGCGGGGAGTGGTGGGGGCTGGACGCGGGCATCAGGACGATCCGCATCGATCTCGATCCGTTCCAGGCCGAGAAACCCGCACCGGCGCACGTGAAACTCATCACCGGCGCGGCGCAGGGTCTGGCGGCGCTGAACGCCGCGGTGGGCGGCGCCGCGCGCGCCTCGCGCAGGGAGGAACTGGAGGCGGTGAAGCGCGCCGCGCTCGCGAAGCTCTCGACCCTCGCGCCGCAGCGCGCGTACTCGGATGCGATCCGCGCCGCGCTGCCCGAGGAGGCGATCGTGGTCGCCGACATCACCCAGATCGGTTTCTACACCTGGTGCGGCTTCCCGATCTATTCGCCGCGCAGCCTGATCTATCCCGGCTACCAGGATTCGCTCGGCTACGGCTACGCGACCTCGCTCGGGGTCAAGGTCGCGCACCCCGAGCGGCCGGTGGTGGCGATCTGCGGCGACGGTGGCTTCATGTTCACCATGCCGGAGCTGGCGACCGCCATGCAGCACGGCATCAACGCCATCGCGATCGTGTTCAACGACGGGGGCTACGGCAACGTGCGGCGCACCCAGAGGCTGCAGTTCGCCGAGCACTACATCGGCTGTGACCTGAAGAACCCGGACTTCCCGGCGCTGGCGAAATCCTTCGGCGCGCTCGCGCTGCGGGCAGATTCACCCGAGCAACTCGGCGCGCGCCTCAAGGAAGCGATGGCCGCGAACGCCCCGGCGCTGATCGAATGCCCGGTCGGGCCGATGCCGGCCTGGCAGGCGGTGATGCCGCGGGAGCGGGCGCGCAAGGGCCCTTGATCGTGCGGCGCGCGCGCTTCTGCGAACGCCGGATGCAGCGCTCGAGCCGCCGCGCGCCCCCCGTGGGCGGGCGGTGTGCCGGCGATCCGATGCCCGATGCGAAGCGTCGGGCCGGCGCGCCGCGACGCGACCGGCATGCCGCTGGCCGCGCCGGGCGCGGCGCTCAGGGATCGCGCCGGGCGCGGCGCTCAGGGATCGCGCCGGGCGCGGCGCTCAGGGATCGCGCCGGACGCGGTGCTCAGGGATCGCGCACCACCCGACGCTGCACCGGGAACAGATACAGACCGTAGCGCTCGGCGAGCGTGCCCCAGATTCCCTTGGGGAACCGGACCATGGCCACGATCGCCACGATACCCAGGGCGATCAGGTACCAGGTGCCGAAGTCGGCGAGGGTCTCGCGCAGCGCGAAGTAGAGCAGGGTGCCGATGATCGGCCCCTCGATGGTGCCGATGCCGCCAATCACCACGATGAAGATGATGGCCGCGGACCAGCCCACGGTGAAGGCCGCGTCCGGCGAAATGCGCAGATTCATCAGGAAGTACAGCGCCCCGGCCACCCCGCAGCCGAGCGCCGAGAGCACGTAGACCAGAACCTTGGTGAAGCGCACGTTGACGCCCTGGCTCTCGGCGGCGACCTCCGAGTCCCGCAGCGCCGCGAGCGCGAGGCCGAGGCGCGAGCGCATCAGGAGGTATACCCCGGTCACCGAGGCGGCCGCGACCGCCAGGCCGATCCAGTAGGTGAGCGGCTCGCGCAGCGCGCGCGCGAACTCGCGCATCGCCTGCAGGCTGCGGCCCGATCCACCGCCCAGGGCCGCGGTATTGGATGCGACCAGGCGGAACACCTCGGCCACCACCCAGGTTCCGATCGCGAAGTGCCCCCCCTGGAGGCGGAACACCAGCGCCGCGGTCGGCACCGAGACCGCCGCCGCGACCCCTCCCGCGAGGAGCACGCAGGCGAAGGGATTGATGCCGCCGTAGTCCGCCAGTGCGATGAGCGCGTAGCCGCCGATGCCCAGGTAGCCCTGCTGCCCGACCGAGACCATGCCGCCGTATCCCGCCAGCAGATTCCACATCTGGGCGAGCACCAGGAGGCAGGCGAACTCGGTGGCGAGGCGCATATAGGACGCATCCGCCCACCAGGGCAGCGCCGCCGCGGCAGCGAGCAGCGCCGCCCAGACCAGAAGTCCGAAGCGGCCAGCGCGCGTGGACTGCGAGACGCGCCAGTGCGCGCTGGAGGGTCCGGTGTCGGGCGCCGTCATCACCGGCTCACGCCTGCGTGCGGGTGCGCGGGAACAGGCCCTGCGGCCGCAAGGCGAGGATGGCGAGGAACACGATGTGCCCGGCGAACGCGCCCCAGCCGGGACTCAGGCGGAAACCGATCGCCTGCGAGATGCCCAGGATCACGCCGCCGGCGAGCGTGCCCCAGAACGAACCCAGCCCGCCGATGATCACCGCCTCGAAGGCATAGATCAGGTTGTTCGGTCCATCCGCGGGCGCAACGGTGGTGCGCACCGCCAGCAGCATGCCGGCGATCGCCACCACCGCGAGCGCGAGCGCGGTGGCGAGCGCGTACACGTGCCGGGTGGCGATACCCATCAGGCCGGCGATCTCCGGGTCGTCCGAGGCGGCCCGGAACGCGCGGCCGATATTCGTACGCCCGAACAGCCATTGCAGGAAGGCGGTGATGCCGAGCGCGATCGCGAGCGTGGCGAGCGGCAGCACGCCCACGGTCACGCCCGCGAACAGCTCGACGCTGCGCGTCTCCAGGCCCCCCGCGGCGAGCGAGCGCGGATCGGCGGAATAGAACTCCAGCAGCAGGTTCTGGATGACGATCGACACGCCGAAGGTCACCAGGAGCGGCGGCAGCTCGCCGCCGGCGATCGTGGTGTTGAGCACCCCGCGCTGGAGTATGTAGCCGAAGGCGTACATCGCCGCCACCACCAGCGGCGCCGCGATCCACAAGGGCAGGCCGGGCGCCGGCACGGTGCCGGAGGCCGAGGTCGCCACGATGGCGCCGAAGGCGGCGAGCACGATCAGGTCGCCGTGGGCGATGTTGACGATGCGCATCACCCCGAACACCAGCGACAGGCCCACCGCGAACAGGCCGTACAGGCCGCCCAGCATCACGCCCTGCACGAGGGTGTCGGTCCAGCCGAGAAGGGCGGCGGGCACCGGGGCTAGATTCCGAAATAGGCCCGAGCGATGCGCTCGCGCGTGAGCGAGGCGGCGTCGCCTTCGAGCGAGACCCGGCCCTCCTGGATGCAGTACAGCCGCGCCGCCGTGGAGCGGGCGAGCGCGACATCCTGCTCCACGATCACCGCGGAAAGCCCCTGCGCGGTGAGTTTCGCCAGCGCCGCGTAGATGTCGCGCACCACCACCGGGGCGAGCCCGAGCGAGAGCTCGTCGCAAAGGAGCAGCGACGGGTTGGACATCAGCGCGCGGCCGATCGCCACCATCTGCTGCTGGCCGCCGGACAGGTCGGTGGCGCCGGCGCGCCGGCGCTCGCCGAGCACCGGGAAGAGCTCGTAGACCCTGCCCACGTTCCAGTCGCCGGGGCGGCGCGCGAACGCGCCGATGCGCAGGTTCTCCTCCACGCTGAGGCTGGGGAACAGGCGCCTGCCCTCGGGAACCAGGGCGATGCCCAGGGCGACGATGCGGTTGGCCGGCAGGCCGCCGATCGAGCGGCCCTGGAACTCGAGCGCCGCGCGCGGGCAGGGCAGGAGCCCGGCGAGGGTGCGCAGCAGCGTCGTCTTGCCCGCGCCGTTGGCGCCGATCACGCCCACGACCTCGCCGGGCCGAACTTCGAAGTCGATGCCCGCGAGCGCCTGGTAATCGCCGTAGAAGGCGTCGAGGCGGCGCGTGCGCAGCAGCAGCGCCGCCGCCGGTCGCTCGCCAGCGGCGGGCGCGCGTGCTCCGGGGCGGCCCTGCGGCGTCATCCGACCTCGATTCCCATGTAGACGCGCTGCACCTCGGGATCGCGGATCACCGCCTGCGGTGCGCCCTGGGCGATGAGGCGCCCGCCGGCCAGGACCACCAGGCGATCCGCCGCCGCGAGCAGCGCGTGCACCACGTGCTCGATCCATACGATGGTGACGCCGGTTGCGCGCACCCCGCGTATCAGCTCCACCAGCGCCGCCGCCTCGTGCTCGGTCAGTCCGCCCGCGATCTCGTCCAGCAGCAGCAGCTTCGGTTCGGCTGCCAGGGCTCGCGCCAGTTCCAGGCGCTTGCGATCGAGCAGCCGCAGGGCGCCGGCGCGCTGGTTGGCGGCGCCCGCAAGCCCGGTGAGGGCGAGCGCCCGCTGGCAGCTCGGGTGCGCGTGGGACTCGTTGCGCCCGGCGCCGAAGCTGCCGGCGACCAGCACGTTCTCGAATACCGACAGGTTGGAGAATGGGCGCGGTATCTGGTAGGTACGCGCGAGCCCCATGCGACAGCGCCGGTGCGGCGGCAGTTCGTCGACCCGCCGGCCCATCAGGCGCACCGTGCCCGAGTCGGGGCGCTCTTCGCCACCGATGAGGTTGAACAGCGTCGTCTTTCCGGCGCCGTTCGGCCCGAGCACGCCCAGCAGTTCCCCGGGGGCAAGCGTGAGGTCGATGCCCTCCAGCACCTTGAGGGCGCCGAAGGCCTTGTGGACCGATTGCAGTTCGAGCGGGGGCGCCGCGACTCCCGCGCCCGCACGGATACTCTGGCTGGACGCATCGGTCATGACGGGGCCTCGGCGCGGGCCGGCAGCATCGAGCCTTCAAACTCCCTTTCGCCGCAGGGTCGCGAACCAACCCGCGACCACAGGGAACAGCAATGCGCCTGTGAGCGGCAAGGCGTGCGCCCGGAGCGCCCGCCGCCTTCCTACGAGAGCAGCTTCATCTTCCCGCCCAGCGGCACGCCGGGCGCCGTCTTGTTGTTGACGACCAGCAGTTCGTACTTGTACCGCTTGCCCTTCACCCACTGCCCGCCCACGAGCGGCGTCTTGGAGATGTTCTTGACCGGCTTGCCGGTCCAGGCGACCGGCCCGACGATGGTGGACAGCTTGGTTGCCGCGATCGCGTCGCGCAGCCCGGGCTTGTCGTCGATGCTCCTGGCGCGCTTCAACACGTCCGCCGCCACCTCGAACAGGGCGTGCGAGAAGCCGAGCGATTGCGCCCACTGCCGCTTGGTGGCGCTCTCGTAGGCCGAGACGAGCTGCCCGGCCGACTGACCGGTGAGCGAGGATTTGAACGGGTGCGTCGGGCCCCACCAGACCTCGGAGGTCAGCCCGTCGCCCAGGTCTCCCAGCGCCTCGATGGCGGGCGCGAACAGGAGCGCCTTGCCGATCGACACCACCTTGGGCCGGTAGCCCTGCTGGCGCGCCTGGGTCCAGAAGGTCTTGAAGTCCGGCGGGATCATGTTGCCCGTCACGATCTCGCAGTTGGCCTTCTTGAATGCCGCGATCTGCGCCGAGAAGTCGTTGGTGAGCACCTGGTAGCGGCCCGGATCGATCAGCTTGAATCCCTGTCTGGCGAGCGCCGGCGGCAGGCCCAGCTTGGGATCGCCCCAGGCGTTGCCGTCCGCGTCGTTGGGGAACATGCCCGCGACCACCTTGTTGGTCTGCACCGAGTTCCACATGTTGGTGAAAACCTCGATCACGTCCTCCAGGCCCCAGAAGAAGTGATAGGCCCACTTGAAGCCGACCTCGGGCTTGCCGCCGCGGCCGAAGAACCAGGGCTGCCAGGGGCAGTCGGTGGAGATGCAGGGCATCTCGTTCACCTCGCACTGGTCGGCCACCGGGTTGGTGGTGTCGGGCGTGGAGGAGACCAGCATCAGGTCGATGCGGTCCTTGAGGATCAGCTCCGCGGCCACCTCCGCGGCGCGGTTCGAGTTGGACTGGCTGTCCTTGAGCACGATCTCCACCGGGACGCTGCGCCCGGCGATGGAGATCGTCTTGAAGCGCGCCTGCATCTGGTCCACGACGTAACGGCAGGGTTCGCCGAAGGAGGCGAGCGGACCGGTGATCGGCGCCACGTAGCCGAGCTTGATGCGGCGCGCGCCCTGCGCGAAGGCCGGCGCGCCCAGCAGCTCCAAACCGGCGCTCGCGGTCGCGGCGCCCGCGGCCTTGATCAGGCGGCGGCGATTCGACTGGTGACGATGTTCCTGGCTCACGGATCGTTCCTCCATTCTCCGGTCCGGCTGCGGTCGCGTGCCGGTCGCATTCTGCATCCGGCCGAAAGTGTAGCACCGCGCTGCGGTAACATCGGCCCCCTGCGGCGGCGCCCGGCCCGGCATCCGGGCCTCGCCGCGCACGACGACTCCCGGAGCGCGCAAGACATGGCGACAAGCGTCCTCATCATCGATCCGAAATGCGAGTGGTACCGCGAGCGCCTCGCGCAGGCGGTGCCGGCGGCGGAGATCCGCTGCGCGCCCGACGCGCGCGCCGCCGCGCCGCTGGTGGGCGACACGCAAGCGATCCTCGGCATGGGCCATCACTTCAGCGACGCGCTGATCGCCCCCGCGAAGCGGCTGCGCTGGATCCAGGCCTTCACGACCGGTGTGGATCAGATCGTGTCGCTGAGCAGCCTGAGAAAGGACGTGCTGCTCACCGCCATGCGCGGCATCCACGGCACCCAGCTCTCGGAGATGGTGTTCCTGCACATGCTGGTGCATTCGCGCAGCTACCGGGCGCTCACGCGCAACCAGGAGCGCGCGCTGTGGGAGAAGCATCCCCAGCAGCGCCTCGCGGGCAAGACGGTGGTGATCGTGGGCGTGGGCCTGATCGCCGAAGCGCTCGCGCCGCGCTGCAAGGCCTTCGAGATGTCGGTGATCGGCGTCACCTCCGCGCCGCGCGCGCTGCCGGGGTTCGATCGCATGATGAAGCGCGAGGCGCTGCAGGCGGCGGCCGCGCTCGCCGATTTCCTGGTGGTGCTCGCGCCGCTCACCCCGGAGAACGAAAAGCTCATCAGCGCCCGCGTGATCGCGGCGATGAAGCCCACCGCCTTCATCGTCAACGTCGCGCGCGGCCCGGTGGTGGACGAGCAGGCGCTGCTCGAGGCGGTGCGCGCCGGACGCCTCGGCGGCGCCGGCCTGGACGTGTTCTCCAGGGAGCCGCTGCCGCCCGAGCACCCCTTCTGGGGCGAGGAGCGCATCGTCATCACCCCGCGCCAGGCGGGCGGCACGGTCGACTACCACGAGCTGGCGCTGCCCACGGTGGAGAAGAACCTGAAGCTGTTCTGCGAGGGGCGTCTTTCCGAGATGCTCAACATCTGCCCGCACTGAGGGTGCGGGCACGAGCGGACCGGGCGCCGGGGCAGCGCAACTCTCCGGGAGGATTCCACGGCGGCCTTGATCGGCAAGGAGGCGTTCGGCGAGCGCCGGCGCCCGCACTTGCCCGGGCGCCGACCGGAGCGTCGCTGATGGGCGGCGCGCGCCGCGCGCCGCCTCAGCGCATGCGCAGCACCCGCTCGGCGTTCCCGTGCGCGATCTTCTCCCGGTCCTGATCGCTGATCGAGAGCCGCCGCAGGAACGCCATGCCGGTCGAATTGGGCTCGTAGGGCCAGTCGATGGCGAACAGGATGCTGTCCGCGCCCAGAGCGAGCAGGGTGCACACGAAGGCCGGCTCGAACCAGTTGCCGCTGGTGGTCACCAGCAGGTTGTCGCGCAGATACTGGATCGGTTCCTTCTTCAGACCGCGGCGCTTCGCCGCGCGATAGGTATGGTCGTTCAGGCGGTGCATGGCGAAGGGCAGGCCCTCGCCCAGGTGGCCGAGGATGATCTTCAGCGTGGGAAAGGCGTCGAACACGCCGGCGAACACGATGCGCAGGAAGTGGCAGCTGGTGTCCACCGCGAAACCCCAGGGCGCGCGCGCCAGCTCCTCGTAGCCCTCGAAGTAGGCCTTCATCACCTCCGGATGCGGGTGCGTGGGGTGCAGGTAGATGGGCAGATCCAGCTCGGCCGCCTTCTCGAAGATCGGCCAGTACCTGCGCTCGTCGAGGAAGGCGCCGAGCGTGTGGCCGTGGATCATGGCGCCCTTGAAGCCGTAGTCCTTCACGGTGCGCTCCAGTTCCGCGGCCGCGGCCTGCGGGTCGGCGGTGGGAAGCGCGGCGAAACCCTCGAAGCGACCCGGGTACGCCTGCATCGCGGCGTGGAGGCGCTCGTTCGCGTCGCGCGCCATGGGAATCGCGAGTTTCGCGTCGAAGGCCTGGCAGCCCGGCGAGCCGAAGGAGAGCACCTGCACGTCCACGCCGTGCCGGTCCATGTGCGCGATGCGCGAGGCGCCGATGTCGGCGTTTTCGGCCACGATGTCGTGGCCGAGCTGCTCGCTGCGGCTGGCGAGGTAGAAATTGCGGAACTCGTTCGCGCCGACGTGCTCGCGATACATCGGCGTGATGAAGTGTTCCTCGATGGCGATGGTGCGCAGCTTTTTCACCGGGCGCTCTCC
>JADLDQ010000426.1 GCA_020846575.1 Burkholderiales bacterium | reverse complement strand
TTCTGCTCGTCGAGGTGCTTCCAGCGCGCCATGGAGGCCTCCGTGGGCTGGTGCGGCGTGTGGCTCTCGTGCAGCCAGACGTTGATGAAGAACGGGCGCCCGGCGCTGGCCTTGATGAAGGCGACGGTGTCGTCCGCGGTCTCGTGCACGCCCGCCGACGGCCACCCGGCGCCCCCATTGAAGACCTTGGCTTCGTCATATCCGTAGGCCTCGGGAAGCGGCGCGCCGAGCGTCTCGCGGTTGGTCAGGTGCCACTTGCCGAAATGGCCGGTGCGGTATCCCGCCTGCTTCAGGATGCGCGGCAGGGATGGTGCCCTCGGGTCGAGCCAGTCGGGCATGCCGCGCTCGCGGTTCGAGTCCGGCGAGGCGAAATGCTGGTGGATGGAATACCGGGCGGGGTAGCGCCCGGTCATCACGCCGGCCCTGCTCGGCGAGCAGACCGGGTTGAGCACGTTGAACTGCGCAAAGTCCATCCCCTCGCCGGCCAGGCGGTCGAGGTTGGGGGTCTGCAGCCAGGTGCTGCCATGGCAGGAGAGATCGCCCCAGCCCCAGTCGTCGGCGAAGATGAAGACGATGTTGGGTTTGGGTTGCGGCGCATCGGCGGCGGGCAGCGCGGCCAGCGGCGCGAGCAGCAGAGCAGCACATGGAAGGATTTGGATTCTGTTCATCTTCACATCCCAATTCAGATGTTCAGGGGCCGAAAACCACGCACCGGTTGATGTCGAAATCCGGGACCTCGACAGCCAGCGGCCCTTTCTGGTTCGCGGGGAGGTTTTTGCCGGTCAACAGTTCTGTTGCCGTCAGGGCGGGAAAGAAATCCCGGTCTAACGTGATGCGGACGTTCTTGCATGTCGCGGGCTTCGGGGACCGGTCTTCCGCCTCGTAGTCGTCCCAGGCGTTGACGAGGGTGACGACGAAACGTTTCCCCTGCGGGTGGCGGAAGCACACGGCGTGCATGTGGGGCGGCCCGTTGATGCGGACGGGGGATTCGCCGGCCTGTGCCTGGATCTTCGCCCACAGCGCCTGCATCCGGGAGGATTTGCCATCGGCCGTATGCCAGTCCTGTCGGGGCTCAGGGCGGACGACAATGCCTCCCGTCTGTGTCCATTTTCCAAGAGCATCCTGCTGGGCAGCCGTCAACTCGTCCGGCGAGGCCAGCACCAGCACGCGCGTCGTGTCAGGAATGGCGCCCGCCATCTGTCGGTCATTCAGGGTGACAACGGGAACATGCTCCCGAACCAGCGCCTCGAAGGACCCGAGCGCCGGGGCGATGACGTCCTTCCAGAGGGCCGAAATGTCATTGAGGCGCCGGTTGCGTGCACCCTCGCTGATGTGGACGGCCGCCCAGCCGTAGGGCCGGGTCCCGGCCAGCGCGGGCGAGACCCGCGCACCATTGGCGAAACTGCTGGAGAAAAGCGAG
>JADLDQ010000425.1 GCA_020846575.1 Burkholderiales bacterium | reverse complement strand
GCCGGACACGATGGGGGCACCGGTGCTTCGCCGATTTCTTCCATCCGCAATGCGGGTACGCCCTGGGAGCTGGGGTTGGCAGAAACGCAACAGACCCTGGTGTTGAACCGCCTACGCGGAAGAGTGCGGGTGCAGGCAGACGGCCAGATGAAAACCGGGCGCGATGTGGTTATCGCCGCCCTTCTCGGTGCGGACGAATTTGGCTTTGCCACCGCACCGCTGGTGGTTTCTGGCTGCATCATGATGCGCAAATGCCATCTCAATACTTGTCCGGTCGGCGTAGCCACACAAGACCCGGTATTGCGTCGGCGTTTTTCTGGCCAACCTGAGCATGTGGTGAATTACTTTTTCTTTGTGGCGGAAGAGGTGCGCCGCATCATGGCAGCGCTTGGCATACGCAACTTTGACGCCTTGATTGGCCGCAGCGATTTACTCGATATGCGTGGCGGTGTCGCGCATTGGAAAGCGAAAGGACTCGATTTTTCGCGCATTTTCCACATGCCCGCCGTACCCGCGGATGTGGCCCGATTTCACTGCGAAACGCAGGATCATGGCTTGGCAGGCGCTCTCGATCATCAGCTTATCGCACAAGCCAAAAGCGCACTGGACGAAGGCAAGGCAGTGGACATCAATGTGCCGGTACGTAATGCCAATCGCAGTGTGGGTACGCTGCTATCGCACGAGATGGCGCAGCGTTATGGTCATGCGGGCTTGCCCGATCATACAATCCGGATCCGCATGAATGGCGTTGCCGGGCAAAGTTTCGGTGCTTTTCTCGCGCGCGGCATTACACTTGAGCTCACCGGCGAAGCGAATGACTATGTCGGCAAGGGGCTTTCCGGCGGGCACATTATCGTCAAGCCGCCAGCGGCATTCCGGGGTGCGGCAGCGGAAAATATTATCGTCGGCAACACGGTGCTCTACGGCGCAACCGAGGGTACAGTTTATTTTGCCGGCGTTGCCGGAGAGCGCTTTGCCGTGCGTAATTCCGGCGCGCAAGCGGTCGTGGAAGGTGCGGGTGATCACTGCTGCGAATACATGACGGGCGGTACGGTTGTCG
>JADLDQ010000056.1 GCA_020846575.1 Burkholderiales bacterium | reverse complement strand
TCGGCGATCGTCACGATGCGCAGCTTCATGCCGGCCGGCATGCACTCTCCGGCGGTTCTCAGCGCCGCCATGTTATTGGATTGCCGGCCCAGACTGCCGCAGATCCCCACGATATCCAGCTCTGCCACGGGTTGTCTCCCTTTCATTTCCAGATGTTGCGTTACCTGTGCAGCGGCATCCCGAACTGCGGGCCGGGGTTGACACCCTCGCGCCAGCGCGCGGTCACCGTCTTGACGCGCGTGTAGAAGCGCACGCCCTCGGGGCCGTGCTGGTTCATGTCGCCGAACATGGAGTTCTTCCAGCCGCCGAAACTGTGGAACGACAAGGGCACCGGTATCGGCACGTTGATGCCGACCATGCCACACTGCACCTTGTTGGCGAAGTTGCGCGCCACGTCGCCGTTCCGGGTGAAGATCGCCACGCCGTTGCCGAACTCGTGCTCGTTCGGGAGCGCCAGCGCCTCCTCGAAGCTGCGCGCCCGAACCACCGAGAGCACCGGGCCGAAGATCTCTTCCTTGTAGATACGCATCGCGGGACTCACGCGGTCGAAGAGCGTTCCGCCGATGAAGAAGCCCTCGGGATGTTCCCGCAGGCTGAACTCGCGCCCGTCCACCAGCAGCTCCGCTCCCTCGAGCGTGCCCTGGTGAATGTAGCCGCGCACCTTCTCCAGGTGCTCGCGGGTCACGAGCGGCCCCATCTCCGAGGTCGGGTCGGTGGAGGCGCCGACCTTGAGATTCCTCACCATCGGCTTCATGGTCTCCATCAGCTCGTTGGAGGTCTTCTCACCCACCGGCACCGCCACCGAGATCGCCATGCAGCGCTCCCCGGCCGAACCGTAGGCCGCTCCCATCAGGGCCTCGGCAGCCGCGTCGAGGTCGGCGTCGGGCATCACGATCATGTGATTCTTCGCCCCACCCATGGACTGCACGCGCTTGCCGTTGAGGCTGGCGGTGGCGAACACGTACTTCGCGATCGGCGTGGAGCCCACGAAGCTCACCGCCTGCACGCGCGGATCGCCGAGCAGCGTGTCCACCGCCTCCTTGTCGCCGTTCACCACGTTGAGCACCCCCGGCGGCGCGCCAGCCTCCATCATCAGCTCGGCCAGCCGCAGCCCGCAGGAAGGGTCTTTCTCCGAGGGCTTGAGCACGAAGGTGTTGCCGCAGGCGATGGCCATCGGGAACATCCACATCGGCACCATCGCCGGGAAGTTGAACGGGGTGATGCCCGCGCACACGCCCAGGGGCTGGCGCATCGAATACACGTCGATACCGGCCGAGACGCTGTCGGAATACTCGCCCTTGAGCAGGTGCGGGATGCCGCAGGCGAACTCCACCACCTCCAGGCCCCTCTGGATCGAGCCCTTGGCGTCCGAGATCACCTTGCCGTGCTCGCCGGCGACGATGCGGGCGAGCTCGTCGATGTGCTTCTCGACGAGATCCTTGAAGCGGAACATCACGCGCGCGCGGGTGAGCGGCGAGGTGTTCGCCCATCCCGGAAAGGCAGCCGCCGCGTCGGCGATCGCGTGCTCGGTCTGCGCCTTCGAGGCGAGCGGCGCGCGGCCCGAGAGCGCGCCGCTGCTCGGGTTGTAGACGTTGCCGTGGCGGCCGCCGTTTTTCGGATCGGTTCCCGGCACCTGCCTGCCGCCGATGAAGTGACCGAGGTCGCGTACTGCCGACGGGGCGGATTCGACTGTACTCATGCTGGCTCCTGACTGGTCGAACGGCCAGCGGCCATCGCTGTGGCCACCGCCGGCGGCGCGTTTCGGGTCGCATCGAGCGCCACCGGGCCGATGCGGGTCGCCTGATTTTCCATGGGGATCCTCCGGCTCGGCGGGGCGCGCAGCCTCGCCGAGCCGATCGCTCGTGAGAAACGTCGGATTATTGCCCGAGACGCCGGACCGCGCCACCCGCGCATAGGCCGCTCGCGCCGCAGCGGGCGGCGCGCGTCGAGCGGCGGCGCGCGCGTCGAGGCGCGGCGTTCCGGCGTATCCTGCGCGGTTTGCCCTCGCCCCCCCTGTCGATGAGTACCGAACGCTCCTCTGCGCGCGCCGTCTGGGCGCTGCGCGACTTCCGGCTGTTCTGCGCGCTGGGGTTCATCACCGCGATGATCCAGCAGTCGCAGGCGGTCGCGGTGGGCTGGGACATCTACGAGCGCACCGGCTCGGCGCTCGCGCTGGGCTGGGTGGGCCTCGCGCAGTTTATCCCCACGCTGCTTGCCTTCCTGCCCGCCGGGCAGCTCGCGGACCGCCATGACCGGCGCTTCGTCATGATCGCCGGGCAGCTCGCGCTCGCCGCCGCTTCGGCCGGACTTGCGTTCTCGGCCTACGCCGGTACGGGCGCCGGCCCGATCTACGTCTTTCTCGCTCTGATGGGCATCGCCCAGGCATTTAACCGCCCCGCGCGCGATGCGCTGCTGCCGCAGCTCATGCCCCCCGCGCTGCTCGCCAACGCCATCGCGCTCAACTCCAGCATCTTCCAGGTCGCCTGGATGGGCGGCCCCGCCTTTGCGGGCGTGGTGATCGCGGCCACGGGTTCCGCCACCACGGTGTACACGCTGAACCTGCTGCTCGCGGTGCTGGCGATCGCGCTCGCCCTCGCCATCGCCCCGCAGCCGGCGCAGGCGAGCGAGCGCCCCGCGCCGACGCTGGGCGAGCTGTTCGCCGGCGTCAACCACGTCTGGCACACGCGCCTGGTGCTGGGCGTGCTCTCGGTGGACCTGCTCGCGGTGCTGTTCGGCGGCGTGAGCGCGCTCTTGCCGATCTTCGCCAAGGACGTGCTGGGCGTCGGACCCACCGGCCTGGGCTGGCTCTCGTCGGCACAGGCGATGGGCGCGTTCCTCATGGGACTGGCTCAGAGCCTGTGGAAGCATCCCGGGTCGCACGCCGGCCGCGCCTTCCTGTTCGCGGTCGCCGGCTATGGGGCGGCCATGGCGGTCTTCGGCCTGTCGCAATGGTTCTGGCTCTCGTTCCTCGCGCTGCTCGCGGCGGGTGCGCTGGACAACATCAGCGTGGTGCTGCGGCAAACCACCCTGCAGCTCAACACGCCCGATGCGCTTCGCGGCAGGGTCTCGGCGGTGAATCGCGTGTTCGTGGACGCCTCCAGCCAGCTCGGCGGGCTGCGCTCGGGCGTGGTCACGGCCCTCACCTCACCGGTCGTCACGGTGGTCGCCGGGGGTCTCATGACCGCGGGCGTGGTGCTGGCGGCGGCGAAGCTGTTTCCGGAGATCCGCAGGCTGGAGCGGCTCGGGGCGCCGCGCGATGGCAAGACGGGCTGAAGCCCGGCCTCGCATTCCAGCCCGTGCGCGCTGCGCAGCG
>JADLDQ010000055.1 GCA_020846575.1 Burkholderiales bacterium | reverse complement strand
GCACGCCGTCGCCGGCGAGGCTTCGGCGGCGGCCTCACCCTACGGAAAAGGCGCCGCATTCCCTGAAGTCAGCTGAGCGCGAGGGGCGAGCAGCGCCTCGCTCCGTTCGTGACCGGGAGAAAGCGCAGCTTTCGCTGGAGTCGAGGGAGCGCGAGGGGCGAGCAGCCCCTCGCTCCTTTCGTCCCTCAGGCGAGCTTCCTCAGCACGGCCGCCGCCTGGCGCGCCTGGGCGGCCGAGTCCACCGCGAGGTGAGCCACGAACCGCTTGCCGATCGCTGCGGCTGACAGCCCGCGGAAGCTGATGCCCGCATCGGTGAGGGCGCGCGCGAGCTTGGCCATCGCGCCCTGACGGTCGGGGCCCTCGACCCGCAGCGAATGGATGCGCTTGGTCGCGGCGAACCCGGCCTGCCGCGCGGCACGGGCGGCGCGCGCGCCCTTGACGGGTGTGACGAATAGCACGCCCTTGCCCGGGTTTTCCGGCGAGCGCCGGGCGATGAGGAACTCGAGGTTCGCGCCCGCCTGCGCGAGCGGCTCGAGCTTTTCGGCCGTTCCACCGGGGCGGTCTTCGATGCTCGCCGCCCACACATCCGCACGACTGATTTTCAATGCCATGGTCGCCTCCTTGTATCGTGGCCGGAACGCCTTGCTACTGTACACCCCGGGCGCGTGACCCGCGCAGGCGGCGGTACGGCGGGCGATCAGCGCGACACCCTGGGCTCCTCCTGGCCGAAGCGGCCGCGCAGCTGCTCGGCCAGCCGTTCGGCTTCCGCCCTGGAGGGGAGCTGCGCGATGCGAATCGCGTATTGCGTCCTGCCATCGGCCGCGGCGGGCCGGATCGAGGCCGCGTAACCGGCCGCGCGCACCGCGTCGTACAGTCGCAGAGCTTCGGGCTGGGTGTCGGCGCTTGCCAGGGTGACGCCCCAGAGCCCGCCCCGGCGCAGCGCGCCGCGGCCGGGCTGGATCTCCGTTTCCGCGGCCCACTCCCTGATCTGCTCCGGCGCCACCGGCGCGACAGGCAGTGCGACCTTGCCCGCCGGCGCGATGTAGAACGACAGCGGCTGGTTCATCTCGATGGGCGGCTCCGAGCCGCGCTGCACCTCCACACGGCCGTCGATCAGGCACACGATCTCGCGGTCCACGTCCGACTTGCCCCACACATCGGTGCCGCGTATCCCGGCGGTGACGGTGGCGAAGCGGATGCTCACGTCGCGCTTGCCGCGGAAGCGCAACATCACGTCGGTGGTGTAGCGGAACGCGCCCTGGAACACGTTCATCGCGGCCGCGTACAGGTCGCCGCGGCGCGACTGCTGGTCGATCCGGTAGCGCGCGTTCTCGCCGAGCTTCACGGTGCTGCCTTCGGGCATGCGCAGCAACAGGCGCGAGTTCGCGCCTGTGGTCACCTGGTCGCGGTCCGACAGCGCCATGCCCGGCGCGACCGGCAGGCGTTCGCCGCCGCGCTCGATCCAGGCCGGGGACTGCACCGCCTCGACGATCGCGCGCGCCGCCTGCGCCAGGGCGGGCTGTGAGAACGCGAACTGCAACAAAGCGGCGCCGGCGGCGCCGACGAGATAGCTCTTCATCCGTCCTCCTCGCGTGCCGGCGAGCACACGCCGGCGAGCCGGTCGCGCGCGCGGTCCGCCGTGAGCGTGCGGCTATAATTCACGCTTTTCTCGCGCAGCGCCGGCCGCCATGGATCCCCTGTACCACCCCGAGAAGATCGAGCGCGAGGCCCAGGATGCCTGGGAACGCAGCCGCGCGTTTCGCGCCCTCGAGGAACCCGAGGCGGGCGGACGCCCGAAGTTCTACTGCCTTTCCATGTTCCCGTACCCCTCGGGAAAACTGCACATGGGGCACGTGCGCAACTATACCATCGGCGACGTGATGACCCGCTACCAGCGGATGCGGGGCTACAACGTGCTGCAGCCGATGGGTTGGGACGCGTTCGGCCTGCCGGCCGAGAACGCGGCGATGGACAACCGCCTGCCGCCCGCTCGCTGGACGCGGGACAACATCGCCTACATGAAGAAGCAGCTGCGCTCGCTCGGCTTCGCCATCGACTCGGAGCGGGAACTCGCGACCTGCGACCGGCAGTACTACAACTGGAACCAGTGGCTGTTCCTGCGGATGCTGGAGAAGGGCCTGGTCTACCAGAAGACCGGCGTGGTGAACTGGGACCCGGTGGACCAGACGGTGCTCGCCAACGAGCAGGTGATCGAGGGGCGCGGCTGGCGCACCGGCGCGCTGGTGGAGAAGCGCGAGATCCCGATGTACTACATGCGCATCACCGCCTACGCCGAGGAGCTGCTCGCGGCGCTCGAGGACCTCGGCGGATGGCCGGAGCGGGTGCGCACCATGCAGGCGAACTGGATCGGCAAGAGCCACGGCGTCAACATCGGCTTTCCCTACACCCTCGAAGGGCGCGAGCAGGTGCTGCGGGTATTCACCACCCGCGCCGACACGCTGATGGGCGTGAGCTTCTGCGCGGTGGCGCCCGAGCACCCGCTCGCGGCGCACGCCGCGCGCCACGACGCGAAGCTCGCCGCTTTCGTCGAGGAGTGCAAGCACGGCACGGTGATGGAGGCCGACCTCGCGCAGCTGGAGAAAAAGGGCATGCCCACGGGTCTGTTCGTGAGGCATCCGGTGTCCGCAGAGCCGGTGGAGATCTGGGTCGGAAACTACGTGCTCATGAGCTACGGCGAAGGCGCGGTGATGGGCGTGCCCGCGCACGACGAGCGCGATTTCGCCTTCGCGAAGCGATACGGCCTGCCGATCCGGCCGGTGATCGACGTAGAAGGGCGTGCCTATTCGATCGACGCCTGGCAGTCCTGGTACGCGGACTACGGCCGCTGCGTGAACTCCGGCGCCTACGACGGCCTGGACTACGCCGCCGCGGTCGATGCGATCGCCGCCGGCCTGAAGGCGAAGGGCCTGGGCGACAAGCAGGTCACCTGGCGGCTGCGCGACTGGGGCATCTCGCGGCAGCGCTACTGGGGAACGCCCATTCCCATCATCCACTGCGGGGCCTGCGGCGAAGTGCCGGTCCCGGACGAGGACCTGCCGGTGGTGCTGCCGGAGGACTGCGTGCCCGACGGCAGCGGCAACCCGCTCGCGCGGCGCGCCGACTTCCTGTCCTGCCGCTGCCCGAAGTGCGGCGGCGAAGGCCGGCGCGAGACCGACACCATGGACACCTTCGTGGACTCGTCCTGGTACTTCATCCGCTACGCCTGCCCCGACCAGGCGAGCGCCATGGTGGACGAGCGGGTGAAGTACTGGCTGCCGGTGGACCAGTACATCGGCGGCATCGAGCACGCCATCCTGCACCTGCTGTACTCGCGCTTCTGGACGCGGGTGATGCGCGACCTGGGGCTGGTGTCGTTCGACGAGCCGTTCACGCGGCTGCTCACGCAGGGGATGGTGCTGAACGAGATCTTCTACCGCAGGACCGCGGAGGGTCGCATCGCCTACTTCAACCCCGCGCAGGCGGACATCCTCACCGACGCGAGCGGCAAGCGCACCGGCGCCGTGCTGCGCAGCGACGGCCAGCCGCTGGAGTCCGACGGCATCGGCACCATGTCCAAGTCCAAGAACAACGGCGTGGATCCGCAGGAGCTGGTGCAGTCCTACGGCGCGGACACCGCGCGCTTTTTCATGATGTCCACCAGCCCGCCGGAGATGACGCTCCTGTGGTCGGACTCCGGCGTGGACGGCGCGGCGCGTTTCATGCGCTCGCTGTGGAGCCTTGCCTGCGAGTACGAGGCGAGCGTGCGCCCGGTGCTGCCTGCGGCGCGCCGGCTCGGTTCGCAGAAGCTCCCCGCGGCGCTCGCCGTCCTGCGGCGCACCATCCACGCCGAGCTGCGGCAGGCGAGCTACGACATGGGGCGCTTCCAGTACAACACCGTCGCATCGGCGTGCTGGAAGATGCTGAATGCCCTCAAGGCAGAGCTGAAAGCAGCGCCCTCCGGGCAGGCGGCGCTGCACGCCGAAGTCGTGGAAGAGGGGCTCTCCATCCTGCTGCGCGTGCTCTCGCCCATCACGCCGCACGCCTGCCATCACCTCTGGCGCGAACTCGGCTACGGCGAGGACATCCTGTGCGCTTCCTGGCCGGAGCCGGATCCCGAGGCGCTGGAGCAGGACGAGGTGGAGCTGGTGCTGCAGGTCAACGGCAAGCTGCGCGGCCACATCCGCGTGGCGAAGGACCTGTCGCGCGAAGCGATCGAGCAGCTCGCCGCCGGCCACGAGGCGGCGCGCCGTCATGCCGAGGGACGCCCGATCCGCAAGGTGGTGGTCGTGCCGGGGCGGCTGGTCAACGTGGTGGTCTGAACGCATGGCGGCCGGCGCCCCGGTGCACGCCCTGCGCACGCGCGCGGCCGGTGCGTTCTGCATCGCGCTCGTGCTCGCGCTGGCCGGCTGCGGCTTCCAGCTTCGCGGCCAGGTGAGCCTGCCTTTTCGCACCGTCTACATCGAGGGCAATACATCGCTGATCGCGGAACTTCGCCGCAACATCGTCGCCGGCACCGGTACCCGAGTGGTGAACCGCGCGCCCGGGGCCGAGGCGGTCCTCGAAGTCCGGGGAGAGACTCGCGAGAAGGTGATCCAGTCGCTCGATACCGCCGGCCGGGTGCGCGAGTACCAGCTTCGCTACCGCGTGGCGTTCCGTGTCGGCAACGACAAGGGCGAGGAATGGCTGCGCCCCAGCGAAATCCAGCTGACCCGGGACATTTCCTTCAACGACGCGCAGGTGCTGGCGAAGGAATCGGAGGAAGCGCTGCTCTACCGGGACATGCAGGCCGACATGGTGCACCAGATCATGCGGCGTCTCGCCGCGGCCAGGCTCACGCCCGGCTGACGGGGACGAGATGTCCTCCCTGCGGGCCGAGCAGCTCGGCGCCCACCTGGAGAGGACGCTCGCGCCCGCCTACCTGATCCATGGCGACGAGCCGCTGCTGTCGCTGGAGGCGGCCGATGCGATCCGGGCGCGGGCGCGCAAGGCGGGCTACGGCGAGCGCAGCGTGTTCATCGCCGAGCGCGGCTTCCGCTGGGGCGAGCTGGCGGCGGCCGGCTCATCGATGTCGCTGTTCGGCGAGCGCCAGCTGGTGGAACTGCGCGTACCAAGCGGGAAACCCGGCAGCGAAGGCGCGCAAGCCATCGAGGCCTGGTGCCGCGCGCTCTCGGACAACGCCCTCCTGCTCGCGAGCGTGCCGCGCCTGTCCAGGCGCGACCAGTCGGCGTCCTGGTTCACCGCGCTCGGCAAGGCGGGCGTCGTGGTCGAGGTGCACCCGGTGGAGCGCACCCGCCTTCCCGAGTGGATCGCGCAGCGCCTCGCCCGCCAGAAGCAGCGCGCCGAGCGCGACACGCTGCAATTCCTTGCCGACTGCGTCGAGGGCAATCTGCTCGCCGCCCACCAGGAGATCCAGAAGCTCGCGCTGCTGCTGCCCGAGGGCGAACTCGCGCACGAGGCGGTGCGCGCGGCGGTGCTCAACGTCGCGCGCTACGACGCGGGGCAGCTCGGCGAGGCGATGCTCGGCGGCGACGCGGCGCGCCTGGCGCGCGTGCTCCACGGCCTGCGCGCGGAGGACGAGGCGCCCCCGCGCATCGTCTGGATTCTCGCCGAGGAGATCCGCGCCGTCGCCCGCATCAAGGACGGCCTCGCCGCCGGCCGCAACCTCGCCGAGCTGTGCCGCGAGAACCGGGTCTGGGGTGACTCGCACCGGGCGCTGGCGGGCCGCGCCGCACGGCGCATGGAAAAGCCGGCACTGTACAAAGCGCTCGCCCACGCGGCGCGCATCGACCGGATCGCCAAAGGCGTGGCCACCGGCGACACCTGGGACGAGCTGCTGCAACTGGGGCTGCGCTTTGCGCAGGCGTGAAGTCCTCGCTTTGCGCAGGTGTGAAGTCCTCGGCTTGCGCACGCGCAACCTTCCCGCCTCGCACGGGCGGAACCGTCACCGCGCGCCCGCGGCGCGATTCCCGGATTCGCGCCCTGCACATCGAACACCGTCCCCAAGGAGAACCGAAATGGCATCGCGCACGAACTCGAACCGAGCAACCCATCTCTCACCGGATATCGGCAGCCGGTCACGACGCGTGCGGTGCGTCGCAGTGGCGTTTCTCCTCGCGCTGGCCGCGCCCATGGCCAGGGCGCAGGACGTCGCCACGATGGGTCAGTCGCGCATTTCCGCCTCCGAACTGAAGCAGCTCGCCCAGCGGCGCCCGGACCTGCGCCAGCGGCTGCTCGGCTCGGAGGAAAGCTTCGAGAACACGCTGCGGGAGGTGCTGATCCAGCGGTCCATCGTGCGCGAGGCGCAGTCCAAGGGCTGGGACAAGCGTGCGGACATCGCCGAGCAGATCGAGAACGCGCGCAACGCCATCATCGTCTCCACCTATCTCTCCGGCGCCCTGCCGCTGCCGCCCGGCTTTCCCGGCGAGAGCGAGATCAAGGCCTCCTACGAGCAGAACAAGGCGCGGCTGTTCACGCCCTGGAGCTTTCACCTCGCGCAGATCTTCGTAAGCCGCCCGGCGGACAAGGTCCAGGCGGAGACCGCGCTCAAGCGCGTGACCGAGATCGCGCACAAGGCCGGCGAGCCGGGTGCGGACTTCGCGGCCCTGGCGAAGGCCGAGTCCGAGGACGAGGCCACCAAGGCGAAGGGCGGGGAGAGCGGCTGGGTGTTCGAGCCGAGCCTGCTGCCGGAGCTGCGGGCGCTGGTGCAGCGCCTCAAACCCGGCGAGGTGAGCGCGCCGGTACCGTCGGTCCACGGCTGGCACGTGGTGAAACTCATCGAGTCGCGCCCGCCCGCGCCCGCGGATTTCGACAACGCCCGCGGCGCCATCGTCAACGAGCTGCGCGCGCGCAGGATCGCGGAGCTGCGGCAGGGCTTCATCGACGCGCTCGTGAAGAAGACCCCGATCAAGATCGACCGGGCGGCGCTGGGCAAGCTGCGCCAGGATTTCAAGAAGTAGCCGAGAACCGCGCGCGACGAAGTCCTGTTCCGCCGGCCCTGGGCCTCATTGGGGTACCGTGCCGCTCCGCGACAAGGGCTTCGCGCTTGGGGCGGCCCGGCGCGCTCGGTGGACTACCTTGTCGCTCCGCGACAAGGGCTTCGCGCTTGGGGCGGCCCGGCGCGCTCAGGCGCTGAACTCGATCTCGATGCCTTCCAGGTCGATGCCCTCGAATCGCGTCGACCAGGTCTCGCCCGCGCGCACCGGCAGCGCGTCGGTGAGCGTACCGGTGGAAACCATCTCGCCCGCGGCGAGCGGCGGCGCCTGCGGATCGCGGGCCACCAGCGCCGCGAGGTGCGCGAGCGCGAGCGCCGGGTGATCGAGCGCGTTGGCGCCGCGGCCTTCGAGGGTTCTACGACCCGAGCGCAGCAGTTCGACGCGGCAATCGCGCAGCTGCCGCGCGAGCAGCGCGATGGCGGCGGCGTCCACCGGGTGCGGGCGGCCGAGCACCAGCCGCGCGTGGCAGGCATTGTCCGCGCAGAAATCCGGCAACCTCGCCTTCCAGTCCGGGAAGTGGCAGTCGACGATCTCGATCGAGTGGGCGTACCAGCGCACGCGCTCGAGCACTTCTTGCGGCGAGCCGAGGCCGGGCGGGACGTCCGAGCCGAGCCCGAGCGCGATCTCGGGTTCGATGCGCGGCTGGACGAGCCCCGCCAGCGACACCCGGGCGTGTCCGTTCGCGGCGCCGGTCACGGTGCGCTCGAACACCGGCGCCCACATCGGCGCGTCCACGTCATAGAGGGGCCAGATCGAGCGGTTGGTGAAGCCGATCTTGCGCCCGACGATGCGCCAGCCCGCGGCCAGCCGGCGGCGGGTGATCTCGTGCTGGACCGCCTGCGCCGCGTCGATGCCGAAGTCCGGCCGGCGCGCGCTGATCGGTTCGATCAGGCGCGCGCCGGACTGCGCGCCGGCGAGCGCGTCGGCCAGATCGCAGAGCGTTCCAGCATCCATCACGGCGGATCCAGTTCCCGGCGCCGCGGCGCCGCACCCTGCGGTGGCGCCTTGCGCCTGTCGAGGCCGGTTTCCCGGAGCAGGCAGTTCATGGCGCAGTCCAGCGAAGCGACATGGCGCCCGGTGCGCAGGAGCATCGCGGCGTGGGGCGCTTCGCACCTCCTGCGGCAGGCCGCAGGCGAGCGCCAGTTTAGCGGCTCGCCGCACCTGTCCGGCGCCGCGGCGGCCGGGGCGTAAAATGGCCTCCAACATGAATGCTCCGGCCGAGATCGGCTCCTACATGCTGCAGCTGGGCGAGCGCGCCCGTGCCGCGGCGCGGCTGCTGGCGCGCGCCGAGACGGCGACCAAGGACCGCGCGCTCGCGGCCATCGCCGCGGCGATCCGGCGCGACGCGGCGCGGCTGATGGCCGA
This sequence comes from Burkholderiales bacterium, assembly GCA_020846575.1. Taxonomy (GTDB): domain Bacteria; phylum Pseudomonadota; class Gammaproteobacteria; order Burkholderiales; family SG8-39; genus JADLDQ01. The sequence goes on along the minus strand of JADLDQ010000055.1, from coordinate 14,147 downwards.
GAACGCGAAGGACGTGGCGGCGGCGCGCGCCGCCGGCGAGGACGAGGCCTTCGTCGACCGCCTCAGCCTGGAGGCGAAGTCGGTGGAGGCGATGGCCAGGGGCGTGGAGGAGGTCGCGCAGCTGCCCGATCCCGTCGGCCGGATCAGCGAGCGCCGCGTGCGCCCCAGCGGCATCGAGGTCGCGCGCATGCGCGTGCCGCTGGGCGTGATCGGCATCATCTACGAGTCGCGACCCAACGTCACCGCGGATGCGGCCGCGCTGTGCCTGAAGTCCGGCAACGCCTGCATCCTGCGCGGCGGTTCCGAGTCGGTGCGCTCCAACGTCGCCATCGCCAGGTGCGTGCGCGAAGGGCTGGCCTCTGCCGGGCTGCCCGAGGACGCGGTGCAGGTGATCGAGACAGCCGACCGCGCTGCGGTGGGCGAGCTGCTGCGCATGAACCAGTACGTGGACATCATCGTGCCGCGCGGCGGCAAGTCGCTCGTCGAGCGCATCGCGGCCGAGTCGCGTATCCCGACGCTCAAGCACCTGGATGGCGTGTGTCACGTGTACGTCGACGCGGCCGCCGACTTCGAGCGCGCGCTGCACATCGCCGACAACGCCAAGACCCAGCGCTACGGCACCTGCAATACCATGGAGACGCTGCTGGTGCACCGCACGCTCGCCGCGGCGTACCTGCCCCGGATCGCGCGCATCCTGCTCGACAAAGGCGTGGAGCTGCGCGGGGATGAGGCCTCGCGGCGGCTGGTGCCGGAGATGAAGCCCGCCGCCGAGGAGGACTGGTACGCCGAGTACCTGGCGCCGATCCTCGCGGTGCGCATCGTGGCGAACCTGGAGGAGGCGATGGAGCACATCGCGCGCTACGGTTCCCGTCACACCGACGCCATCGTGACCGAGGACGAGGCGGCGGCGGCCCGGTTCCTGCGCGAAGTGGATTCCAGCTCCGTCATGGTGAACGCTTCGACGCGCTTCGCCGACGGCTTCGAGTACGGCCTGGGCGCGGAGATCGGCATCTCCACCGACAAGCTGCACGCGCGCGGGCCGGTGGGCCTGGAGGGCCTCACCTCTCAGAAGTTCGTGGTGTTCGGCCACGGCGAGGTGCGCGTCTGACATGGCCCGCGGGCGCCCGGCGTGCCGCGGCATTCTCCCCGTGCGTGCGCGCGTTCTCCCGCGCGCCAGGAACCGGCGGCACGCCGCCACCACGGTCCCGTGCGCGTGAGCGGAGCTATCGGCCTGTACGGCGGCTCCTTCGATCCCGTTCACAACGCGCACCTGTGCCTCGCGCAGTCTGCGGTTTCGGCGCTCGCGCTGGAATCGCTGCGTTTCGTACCCTCGGGGCGACCCGGGCACCGCGAGCCCGCGCGGGCGGCCGCCGGGCACCGCCTGGCCATGCTGCGCCTCGCGCTCGGGGACGATCCCCGCTACGGCGTCGACGACACGGAGCTGCGCGCGGCCGAACCCACCTACTCGGTGCACACCCTCGCGCGCGCGCGAAGCGAGCTGGGGTCGGCGCGCGCGCTCGTGTTCCTGATCGGCGCCGACCAGTTGATGAAGCTCGAGCGCTGGCGCGACTGGCTGCGCCTGTTCGACCTGGCCCATTTCGGCGTGGCGCGGCGGCCCGGGTACGCGATCGAGGAAGCCTCGATGAGCGCGGCGCTCGCCGCCCAGTACCGGGCGAGGCGCGCCCCGCCCGAGCGCCTGGCGGCGTTGCCGGCCGGGTGCATCTTCGTGTTCGACATGCCGCCGCTGGACATCTCCTCGACCGTCGTGCGGCGCGCCATCGCTTCGGGCAGACCGCCGCGCGAGGCGGTGCCCGCGGCGGTGCTCGACTACATCGAGCGCAACGGGCTCTACACCGAAGGGACAGACGCATACTGATGGACATTCGCAAGCTGCAAAAGGGCGTGGTCGAGGCGCTGGAGGACATCAAGGCGCACGATATCGTGGTCTACGACGTGAGGCACCTCACTTCCCTGTTCGACCGGGTGATCATCGCCAGCGCCGATTCCACCCGGCAGTCCCGGGCACTGGTGAACCACCTGCGCGACAAGGCGCGCGCGCTGAGCGCCCGGGTCCAGAGCGTCGAGGGCGAGGACAGCGGCGAGTGGGTGCTGGTGGATCTGGGCGACGTGATCGTGCACATCATGCAACCGGCGGTGCGCGCCCATTACAACCTCGAGGAGCTGTGGAACCAGCCCAAGCCGCGCGCGCCCCGCAAGCGCGCGCTCGCGGCCAGGGCCTGAGCGGGCGCGTCGCAACACGACGCAAACACGACTTCGCGCCGGCGCACGCGAGCACCGCCGCCATTCGCGGCAAGCGCGTGCGCCCTACCCGAAGCGGGGTTCCGCGCTGCGCATCGCGCCGGTCGCTCCGGCGACGACCAGGGCATCCACCCCCACGCACAGGCCGCCGCCCACGAGCAGCGGGTTGATGTCGATCGAGCGGATGCGCGAGCCGTGAGCGAGGATGAGCGACTGCAATCCGCAGAGCACGCCGGCGAGCGCCTCGAGCAGCGCCTCGCCGCCCACCGCCAGAGCGAGACGCCCCACGCGCGCACCCTCGAGCCGCCGCCGCACCAGGCTTGGCGGTACCGGCACCGGCATCAGCACGACCTCGTCGAGGACCTCGGCGTAGATGCCGCCGAGCCCCGCCAGCAGGAAGTGCCCCAGGGGCTCCTCCCAGCTCACCCCGACGATCAGTTCGGCGCGGGCCTTCAGCATCGGCTGCAGGATGAAGCTCACGCCGGCCTGCGCGTGACCGAGCGCAGCGGCGCGCTCGAGCAGCGACTCGTACCCGCGTGCGAGCGCCTGCGCATCGGCAATGCCCGCGGCCACCAGCCCGGCCGCGTTCTTGTGGGCAACGCCGGGGACGAGCGCCTTCAGCACCACCGGATAGCCGATCTTCGCAGCCGCCGCGAGCGCATCGCCCGCCGATGACACGCGGGTGCTGTGCACCATGGGAAGCCCCGCGCGGCGCAGAATCTGCGCGCTCTCCAGTTCCGAGAGAATGCCGTCGCGGCCCGCGAGGAGCGGCGCGAGCCCTGCGAGATCCGCACCCGTGTCCGCTGCGCGCTCGGGCGGCAGAGCGCACCGGGCATCGTGCACCCGATACCAGGCCTGGAGGCTGTCGAACGCGGTCGCGGTGTCCGCGAAGAGCGGCACGCCGTGCGCGCGGTAACGCCCGGCGACCGACTCGGGAAGTCCGCCGGGAGCGACCACGAGCACCGGCGAGCCGGTGCGTTGCTGCCGGGCGATCATCATGCCGGCGAACTGGCGCGAGCCCTCGATCCCGGGAAGGCTGTGAGTGAACACCATCACCGGCCCGTCGTAGCCCTCGGCCTCCTGCGCGAAGAACAGTTCCTCCATGCGCTCCTGCCGGCCGCCCAGCGCACCGGTGTCGGTGGGATTTCGCACCATACCGGCGCCGCTGAAACCGGCGATGGTCTCGGCGATGCGGCCGCCCCAGGCGCCGTCGGGGCCACCCGCGAGCGCGATGCCGCGCTCGGCGGCGAAGTCGGCCAGCATCGAGGCGCCGCCCCCGGTGGTCGCGACGCACAGGAGCGCTGCATCGCGCGCGCGTCGCTCGGGCCCGCCCGCAAGCAGCACCGCGCACGCCCCGGCGAGCGCCTCGACCGTGGGCACCGAGGCGATAGCGTAATCGCGGCACAGCGCCTCGAAGGCGCGCGCGCTCCCCGCAAGACGCGAGGAGTGCGCCTGCGTGGCGCCGGCGCCCGCGACCGAGCGGCCGAGCTTGAGCGCGACCAGCGGCTTGCCCGCCTGCCGCGCCCGCGCGGCGAGCGCGCAAAAGCGTGCGCCCTCGGCGATGCCCTCGATGATGAGACCGATGACGCGCGTGTGTTCGTCCTCGATGAAGTACTCGACGAAGTCGAGCAGGGAAAGGTCGGCCTCGTTGCCGACCGGCACGAACTTGGACAGACCGGCGCCGAACTGGCGCAGCCGCGGTGCGATGGAATTGAACAGGGCGCCCGAGTGCGCCGCGATCGAAACCGGGCCCGGGGTAAGCGGGTCACCGTGCGAGGCGTTGTAGCCGAGCGAGAAGCGCGCCGACGCGTTGAAGATGCCGTTGGTGTTCGGACCCATGACGCGCATGCCCGTTTCGCGCGCGATGCGCACGAGCTGCGCCTGGCGTTCGCGGCCCTCCGCGGTGCCGAGCTCGGCGAAACCGTTGGCGCCGATGATGACGGCGCGCACGCCGCTCGCGGCGCATTCGCGCACCGCCTCCGCCGCGGCCTGAGCGGGCACCACCAGCAGCGCGCAGTCGATGCGCACCGGCAGCTTCGAGACCGATGCGAACACCGGCAGCCCCTCGACCATGCCGGCCGATGGATTCACCGGGTAGATGCCGCCGCTGAAGCCGCCCCTTTTCAGGTAGCGGATGGCGGTGTGGCCGAGCTTGCCCGGCGCCATCGAGCCCAGCACGGCGACATTCGCGGGTTTGAACAGCGGCGCGAGGGCCTGCAGGGCGGAGGGCGCGGAAGCAGCTGTACGCATGGGGGCGGTAGTATAGGGTCATCCGGGCGATAAGCTTCGATGTTCGCCGGCCGGGACGTGCGCGCGAGGCCGCGTTCGCCGCCGCAAGGGAGAAGCCCGTTGCGCCTTGTCATCGCCGCCGTGGGGACTCGCATGCCCGGCTGGGTGGACGAGGCCTTTCGCGAATACGAGAAGCGCATGCCCCGCGGCATGGCCATGGAACTCATCGAGCTTCGCCCCGAGCCGCGGGCGGGCGGCAAGCCGCGGGCGGCGCTGCTCGCCGCGGAGGCCGCGCGCCTGTCGGCCGCGCTGCCCAGGGGCGCGTACCGCGCGGCGCTCGACGAGCGCGGGCGCGAGCTGGACACCCAGGCGTTTGCCACCTGGCTGCAGGCGCGCGCCGCCGAGGGTCGCGACCTCGCGTTCCTCATCGGCGGGCCGGACGGCCTGGACCCGGCGCTCAAGAAATCGGCCGAAGCGCTGCTGCGCCTCTCCGCGCTCACGCTGCCGCACGCGCTGGCGCGCGTGGTGCTCGCCGAGCAGCTCTACCGGGCGAGCTGCCTGCTGCGCGGGCATCCGTATCACCGGGCATAGTCCCCTCGCCGGATGCGGGGCGCGCGCAGGCTGCTACACTGCATCTGCCCGCCGAAGCGAACGGCGGGGCAGGGTATCGCGCAGGTTATCGCGCAGGTCATCGAGGTTTTCGCGCAGGTTATCGTATTCAATCTTCGAGGCAGCGCAGGAGCGGAGGGCTACTGCAATGATCAGATCGAACGCAAGGCGCGGCTGCATCACGTTCGGGGCGCTCGTGCTCGCGGCGGCAGGCAGCGGCATCGTCCAGGCACAGGCCTGGCCCGCCAGGTCCATCCGCATGGTGGTCCCGTTCGCCCCCGGCGGCACCTCCTCGGTGATCGCCCGCACCATGGGTGCGGAACTGGGCAAGCAGCTCGGCCAGAACTTCATCATCGACAACAAGGGCGGCGGGGCGGGTGTTCCGGCGATGGCCGAGGTCGCGAAGTCGCCGCCGGACGGCTACACGCTCATCATCGGCCACATCGGTTCACTCGCGGTCAACCCCTACATCCTGCCCAGCCAGCCCTATGATGTGAACCGCGACTTCGCGGCGGTGACCCTGTTCGTCAAGGTGCCGAACCTGTTCGTCATCCACCCGGAGGTACCGGCGAAGGACATGCGCGATTTCATCGCCTACGCGAAGAAGAACCCCGGCAAGCTCAATTACGGCTCGGCCGGTAACGGCAGCGCCGGGCATCTCGCCTTCGAATATCTGAAGCTCGCCGCGGGCATCGCGGTCGCGCACATCCCGTACAAGGGCACCGGCCCGCAGCTGGTGGATCTGCTCGCCGGGCGGGTGCAGGCCAGCTCGGCGGGGTCGCCCGCGCTGCTCCAGCACATCCGCTCCGGGAAGCTGCGCGCCATCGCCACCGGCATGCCCACGCGCATCCGCTCGCTGCCCGACTTGCCCACGGTGGCCGAGCAGGGCTTCCCGGGGTTCGAAACGGCGCAGTGGTACGGTCTGAACGCCCCTGCCGGCGTGCCGGCCGAGATCATCAACCGCCTCTGGGAGGAGACGAAGAAGGCGCTGCGCTCGCCGTTCGTGATCGAGCGCTTCGCCAACGACGACGCCGAGGGAATCGGCTCCTCCCCCAGGGAGTACGACGCCTTCATCAGGAGCGAGCAGAAGATCTGGAGCGATATCGTCAAGCGGGCGCAGATCAAGCCCGACTGAGACACGAGGAGCGAGGGGCTGTGCTCGCTCCTCGCTCCCTGCGTTCCCCCGAGTCCGGGGAAAGCGGCGCGTTCCATCTGCGTCGAGGGAAAATGGCCGCGAGGTCGTGCGGCCGCGCACTGGAGGGATCACGATGGCGAGGGAACTGCTGCTGGTGGGCAGCGTGCCGCTGGACACAGCCGAAGAAGTGTTCCGCGCGCTCGGCCCGCGCCTGGGCGCGTGGCTCGGCTACCTGCCCGACGGTGAGGTGGGCTTGCGCCAGTACTGGGTGGACGGCTTCGCCTACCGGGTGCTGAACGGGCACCCGGACCTGGAGACGCTGCAGCGCCCGGCGCCGGACGAGGGTGGGGTGGAGCGCTGGAAACCCCGCGGCATGCACGACGAGTTCAAGTTCCGGGTGCGCCCGGGCGTGCGCGAGGTGCGCTTCGGCGACCCGGGCTGGCGGCTGGGCTACACCCGTGACGCGCTCGATTCCTACTTCGTGTTCAAGACTCTCAAGCGCGAGGGCGTGATCCCGCCGCAGGTGAAGTTCCAGGTGTGCATGCCGCTCTCCTACAGCGCGGTGACCTCGTTCTTCCCCGACCCGCAGGACCACGCGCGTATCGTGCCCGGGGTGGGCGCGGCCTTCCGCGCCGAGATCGCGAAGATGGTGGAGAAGATCCCGCCCGCGGACCTCGCCATCCAGTGGGATCTGGCCGTCGAGAACCGCTACCTCGAGGCGAAGCTGGACGCCGAAGGCCTGGCCGCGGCCGAGCGCGAAGCGCGGCGGCTGCTCGAACCCGCGAAGGACATCTGCCCGCACATCCCGAAGGCGGTGGAACTGGGCTACCACTCGTGCTTCGGCACGCTGAACGGCTGGCCCTCGCGCCAGCCGGCGAGCCTGGCGGGCACGGTGCTGCTCCTGAACGCAGCGCTGGCCGCCTCGGGGCGCAGTGTCGAGTTCCTGCATTTCCCGACGGTCGGTTCGACGGAGGATTCCTTTTTCGCTCCGCTTTCGGACCTGGACCGGGCCGGCGCGCGCGTCTACGTGGGCGCGATCCACCACCTGCACGGCGCCGGCGGGCTCGCGCGTCAGATCCAGGTGGCGCGGCGCTACCTGCCCGATTTCGGGCTCGCCGCGCCCTGCGGCTTCGGCCGCGCGCCCGAGCGCCCCGGCAGCCTGCTCGCCCACAAGGGGCCGGCGCCCGCGGAGCAGATCCTGCACGGCATCATCGAGGACCACCTCGCCGCGGTACAGACGCTGCGCGAAGCGCTGGCGAACTGATCGAGAACGCATGCCCACCCGCTACCCGGTGCACATCGTCGGCAGCGTGCCGCTCGCGAACGCCGCCGAAGTCTTCGAAACCCTCGCCCGCGCGCTGGGGCCGCACCTGCGCACCCTGCCCGACGGGGAGACGGGCCCCAGGCTCGACTGGCTGCCCTGGCTCGAACCGATCTTCTCGCAGCACCCCGATTTCGAGATCTCGCAGGAGCAGTTCCGAGTGCACGCGGGAGCGACGCCGTTCAGGCGCTACCGGCTGGCCCCGGGGGTCGATCCGAATGCGGTGCGCTTCTCGAAGCTCCCTCACGCCGGGTTCGCGCTCGATTCCTGGAAGGACTTCGAGCGGCTGAAGAAAGCGGGGAAGATCCCGGGGCGGGTGCGCTACCAGTGCGACATCGCCTCGATTCCGTCGCTCCTGGCGGCGTTCGTGGTGGAGGGGCTGCACGACGCGCTGGAACCGGCGCTCGAAGCGGCGGTGATCGGCGAGATCGACACAATCTGCGCGGCGATTCCGCATTCGCAACTCGCCATCCAGTACGACGTCGCCTCCTCCATCTTCTTCCATCTGGAGAGCGGCAAGCCCTGCCGGTTCGGCGCGACGCGCGAGCAGATGATGGCGAGTTTCGTTCCGATGCACGTGCGCCTGGGGAACGCGGTGCCGCAGGAGGTGCACCTCGCCTACCACCTCTGCTATGGCGACAACAGGCACAGGCACTCGATCGAGCCAGGGGACATGTCGCACCTGGTGAGCTTCGCCAACGAGGTGTCCGCGGAAATCGGCCGCACCATCGAGTTGATCCACATGCCGGTGCCGAGGGACCGCTCGGACGACGCCTACTTCGAGCCGCTGCGCCGCCTGGCGCTGCGGCCCGAGACCGCCCTGGCGCTGGGCCTGGTGCACTACACCGGCGGCATCGAGGGCACGCGCCGGCGCATCGCGACCGCCGAGAAGTACGTCGAGGGTTTCATGATCGGCACCGAGTGCGGCTTCGGCCGGCGCGATCCGGCCACGCTAGCGGAGCTGCTGGAAATTCACGCGCTCGCGGCGCAGGGCGATTGAGGAAGGCGATCATGTCGGGCATGAGCATGCAGCGAAGCGAGGGCAGGACCCCCACCACCCACGCCGGCAGCCTCATCCGGCCGCCGGACCCGATGGCGCTGATGCGCGCGAACGAGCGGGGCAGGCCACGCAGCCACGCCGACTTCCAGGCGCGGCTCGCCTCCGGGCAGCTCTCGCCGAGGGCGGGAGCCCGGGCGGCCGGCCGGCGGTAACCCACGTCGGCCCGGCCTGGTGGAAGGAACGCCTGGCTTTCCCCGAAAGCCGGGGGAGTGCAAGGGGCGAGCAAGCCCTCGCTGTGCGTGAGTCAGCCCCTCACCCCCAGGCCGCGCATGAAGCGCTCGCGGATCTGCGCCGGGTCGCGCTCGGTCTGCGCCGCCGGCGGCCCCGCATCGATGCGCGCCCCGATGAGCCACGGCCCGTCCTCGGCGAGCGCACGCTCGATCCGGCGCTCGAAATCCGCCTCGTCCGCCGCCCACGCGGCTTTCGCGATGCCCGCGCCGCGCGCCATCGCCACCAAGTCGGTCGAGCGCGCGGTGAGCGTCTCCTGGCCGCCGGTGATCTGGTAGACGCCGTTATCCATGATGACGATGGCGAGGTTCTTCGGCGCCGCCGCCGCGATCGTGCCCAGGCAGCCGAGCTGCATCAGGATCGAGCCGTCGCCTTCGACGCCGAACACCCGCCGACCCGGCTGCGCGATCGCCACCCCGAGCGCGATCGGGCAGGCAAGGCCCATGCTGCCCAGCATGTAGAAGTTCTGTGGCCGCCGGCCGGCGGCCCAGAGGTCGAAGTTGGTGTTGCCGATGCCCGCCACCACCGCCTCCTCGCGGTGCAGTTTCGAAACCAGGCGCCTGGTGAGGTCGAAGCGGTTCATCACCAGCGCGGCGCCGCGCGTCACGGCCGGATCGTGCGTGGGCATGGCCCCGCCTCAGTGCCTGAAGACCTTGCCGCCGGTCAGGAGCGGCGACAGAATGAACGCCACCGGCGACTGCGTCGAGACCGCCTGCTGGATCGCGCGCTCGAAGACGAACCCCACCTCGTCCGCGCGCGCGAGCGTGTGGTGCTCGATGCCGAGCGAGTCGAGGATCGGCCGCATGGTGCGGCACACCATCACCTGCCCGAGGTTGTACTCGCCCAGCGTTCCGCGCTCCGAGACGATCATCAGGAGCGGGATCTGGTAGGGCACCACGAGCGACGCGAGCGCGTTCGCCAGCGTCCCCATGCCGCTGGTCTGCATCAGCACCGCCCCGAGCGTGCCGCCCATCCAGGCGCCGGTGCAGATTCCCACCGCCTCCTCCTCGCGCGCGGGCGAGACCACCGTGAAGAAGTCGTCCGCGCTCAGGGAAGCGATCAGCGGCGCGAGCACCCTGTCGGGGACGTGGGTCACGAGCTTCACCCGGCTCGACTTGAGCGCGTGGTGGACGAGTTCGTGCCAGGGGCGCTCGCGCGCGCCAGCGGATTCTGGTGAAGACATGCTCATTCTCCCGGGAGGGATGCGCCGCCTTGCTCTCATTCCAGTTCAACCCCAAGGCGGCTCACGCTCGGCGTGCCCGGAGTAACCATGCGGGCGAGCGTTCCACGAGTCGAGCAATACGCGCTTGCCGTCATGCGCTTGACTGCGAGGGTCATGCCTTGACGCCGCGGTTCAGCGAGGTGAGGCGCGACGCAATGGTAGCGCACCCGCAGAGCGGCGACGCAGCAAGACAGGTCCGCTTCGAGCGACGGCCGGGGGTCGCTTCCAGACGCACTCGGCGCCCGGGCGCTGCGCGAGCTGGTTCGGCCATTGCGTGAGTCATCGCGTCCCCAGGCTCGTGAAAGCCGGGCACGCTCTCCAGCGCGTCGCGAGGCCCGCGCCGGTCCGCGCGCCCCAGCGCCTCAGCGCCTCGGCGCGCGCCGCATCGCGCCGGACCGAAAGCGGTGGGCGCACGCGCGCCATCCGTCCTATCATGATGAACGCAGGTCATCCGCGGGTTCGGCGCCGGGAACAGCGTGCCGGCACGCCGGCTGGGCGTGGGAGCGCCGTTGCCGCCTGCTCTGGACCGCATCCCGCGTCCCGTATTCGAAGCGAAAGGAATACTCGCGTGAACGTCGAAGCTCTTCGCCGCCGGGCGCTCGCCGCTCTGGCCGCCGCCCTGCTGTGCAGCGCCGCCGCCGCCCAGAAACCGGCGCCGCAGGAGTACGAACCCAAGCAGTTCCAGCCCGGCAAGGACGTTCCCTGGGTGCCGATGCCGGAGCACCAGCTGCAGCGCCTGCTCGACATGGCGAAACTGGCGCCGCAGGACGTGGTGATGGACCTGGGTTCGGGCGACGGCCGTATCGTGATCGCCGCGGCCAAGCGCGGCGCGCGTGCGATCGGCGTGGAGTTCAACCCCGACCTGGTCGCGCTCTCCCGCCGCGAGGCGCAAAAGGCCGGCGTGGCCGAGCGGGTGCTGTTCGAGGAGGGCGATCTGTTCAAGGCGGACCTGTCGCGCGCGAGCCTCATCACGCTGTTTCTCCTGGAGAACGTCAACATCAAGCTGCGCCCGGCGCTGCTCGCGTTGAAACCCGGCACGCGCATCGCCGGCAACACCTTCGGTCTGGGCGACTGGAAGCCCGACCTCTCCGACAACCCGGACAGCTGCTACTTGTGGTGCCAGCTTTTCGTGTGGATCGTGCCGGCCCGGGCGCAGGGACGCTGGCGCACGCCGCAGGGCGATCTCGTGCTGAGCCAGCAATACCAGATGGTGAGCGGTAGCCTCGGCGACGGCACCGGCGCGGTCGCGGTGAGCGGAAAGCTCGAAGGCGATGAGATCCGCTTCGCCGCAGGGGACGCCGAGTACCGCGGGCGGGTGAACGGCGCGGCGATCGAGGGCACCGTAACCACGGCGGGCGTCGGCCGCCCGTGGCGCGCGGAACGCTGAACCCCTGCCGCGGGCGGTGCGCCTTGCGCGCGAGCCTCGCGCGAACGACACCAAAGCAGTCGCAGCGGCGGCGATCGCAGTCGCAGGCAACCCATGGCCGAGTACGCGAAGTTCCTCGTCGCCCTCCTGGGCATTCTCAACCCGCTGGGGGCGATGCCGATCTTCGCCAGCCTCACCGCCGGCATGAGCGACGAGGACCGCCGCCGCATCGCCCGCATCGCGAGCGTTTCGGTGGCGCTCGTGCTGAGCATCGCCGCGCTCGCCGGGGAAACGATGCTCGCCTTCTTCGGCATCGGCATCGCCTCGTTCAAGGTCGGCGGCGCGATTCTGCTGCTGCTCATCGCCATCTCCATGATGCACGGCTCACCCACGCGCGAGAAGCAGACCCCCGAGGAGGCGCACGAGGCCGAGTCGAAGGAGAGCATCGCGGTGGTTCCGCTCGCCATCCCGATGCTCTCCGGCCCGGGGGCGATTTCCACCACCATCATCTTCAGCACCCAGCATCCCGCCTCGATCACCCGCACCGGCCTGGTGATCGCGTGCTGCCTCGTCGCGGCGCTCGCGACCTGGCTCGCGCTGCGCGCCGCGGTGCCGGCCGCCAACCGCCTGGGCCAGACCGGCATTAATATCGTGATGCGGCTGATGGGGCTGATCCTCGCGGCGGTCGCCGTGGAATTCTTCGCGAGCGGCATGCTGGATCTGTTCCCGGGATTGCGCTGATCGGCCGCAAGGCGCACGAGCGCCGGCAGCTTCGGCGAGCGGCGCGCTCGAACCCGCAAGACCTTGCCCGCTCGAACAGGCAGGGCCCTGCCATCGCGAACAGTCAACGACTCTGGGGAATCGGACATGTACAAACGCATTCTCGTGCCGCTGGACGGCAGCGCGACCTCCAAGCTGGGGCTCGCGGAGGCGGCGCGGCTGGCGAAGTCGCACGGTTCGCGCCTGCGCCTTCTGCACGTGGTGGACGAACTGGTCCTGGTGACCTCCCCGGAGGCGCCGGTCGAGATCGGCGACCTGATCGAGGTGCTGAAGGAGGATGGCCGCAAGCTCCTGGACGAGGGCGAAGCGATCGCGCGCAAGCACGGCGTGAAGGCCGAGAACTCGCTGGTCGAAACCTTCGGCGGGCGCGCGGCGGACGCGATCGTCGCCGAGGCGAAGAAGTGGCGCGCCGACCTCATCGTCCTCGGTACCCACGGGCGGCGCGGAATGAAGCGCCTGGTGATGGGCAGCGACGCCGAGGAGGTGGTGCGCAGCGCCGCCTCGCCGGTGCTGCTGGTGCGCACCGGTTCCGGCGCCCGGACTGGCCGCCGGCGCAGGTAGCCCGGTGCCTGTCGGGCCTGGACCCGCCCACCCGCGGCGGCGCGGCGGCGCCTTCGCTTCGCTGGGCGGCTTCACCGCCGCCGCTTTCCTCACGCTCGCCGCTGCAACCCTCACCCTCGCCGCCGCGGCCCTCGCGCAGTCGCCGGCGCTGCCGCAGGAGCCGCAGTTCGGCGAGAGCGGCAAGGACGTGCCCTGGGTGCCCATGCCCGAAGGGCAGGTGGAAAAGATCCTCACGCTCGCGGGCGTAACCCCGGCGGACGTGGTGATGGACCTCGGCTCGGGCGACGGGCGCGTGGTGATCGCGGCCGCGAAGCGCGGTGCGCGCGCCATCGGCGTGGAGTACAACCCGCGGCTGGTCGCCTATTCGCGCCGCGAAGCGGGGATCGCCAGTGTCGCGGAGCGGGTGAGCATCGAGCAGGGCGATCTGTTCGACGCCGACCTGTCGCGCGCCTCGGTGATCACGCTGTTCCTGCTGGAATCGGTGAACATCAGGCTGCAACCGAAGCTGCTCGCCCTCAGGCCCGGCACGCGCATCGTCGCCAACACCTTCCAGATCGGCGCGTGGACGCCCGATGTCTTCCAGCAGGACCTCGCCGGCTGCGACGTGTGGTGCACCCTGTACCTGTGGATCGTGCCGGCGCGTGTCGCCGGCGCCTGGAAGACGCCGCAGGGAACGCTTTCGCTCGGCCAGTCCTACCAGGTAGTGCGCGGCGCGCTCGGCGAGGGCGCCTTCGCGATGCCGGTCGCCGGGAAGCTCGCGGGCGAGGAGATCCGCTTCAGCGCCGGATCCGCGCAATACCGCGGCCGCGTCAGCGGCGACACGATCGAGGGAACGGTGACCACCAGCGGCTCGATCCGCCCCTGGCGCGCGACGCGCTGACCCTCGCCGCGGCGGGCTGGCAGCGGGCCCTTGCGGGCGACCCATCAGGACTGACGCTCGATCCCCGCCGGCGGGATCACCTGGCCCCGCTTGTCCACGACAGCCGTCGCGCCCCGGGGGCGCACACCGATGGCGCAGTCCTGCATTTCCCCGTGTAATGAAAAGGGCCCCCCTCACGGAGGCCCTTGTTGCGGTCGCAGATATCGCTACCTCGATGGTGGCCTCCGACGCAAGGCCATACCCGCAAGGCCCAGGCCTACGAGGGCAAGCGTCCCCGGTAGCGGCACTTGCGGGTCCTGCGTAGTGCCGCCCTGCGGTCTCGGACAATCAGTGACACTGGAGTTGAAGCAACCCCAGGATGGAAGACCATCGTCAGCGTCAAAGAGAGTCGCCGTGTCGAGCACCGCGCTCACGAAAACCTGGGAGTTGAGCGACAGACCCAGCAGCTCGATCACGAACTGGTTGTGCTCCTCCTCGAAGAAACCGCCTGAATAGTC